>CALGZO010000134.1 GCA_937934465.1 uncultured Fimbriimonadales bacterium
GACGCAGCCAAGTTTCGTAGGCTAAGTAGTAGTTGCTCTGCGGGTCGTCGTGAGGCACATACCGCTCGTCGCCCCAGAATAGATGCACGCGCGACCAGTCCAGCGCGTTGCGATAGCGTCGCGTCGCCAGCAACAGATAGAGCGGCTCAGGCGTCCTGCCGCCTGAGAGCACAAGGCTACAGGTCGGCTGCTTATGTAGGCGTCCGCGCAGGTATTCGATTAGCCCGTCCGCGACGCGCTCCCAGTCCAGCTCAAACGCCGTGCCGCGCGGGGTAATCTGTCCGTACAGCAACAGCAGTCGCATCAGCGCTTCTGCATCTGGGTTTTTCGCCAGCTGTTGCTTCAGCTGCTCGATGAATTGTCGCTTGTCGTCCATCAGCGCAATTATACTGCCCCGTAGCATGGGTGTTCCTATCCATTTTACTGACCCGCTTCCAACACTTTGAGTTGGGTGCTGAGCGTGAACAGCCTGCCGTCGAGGTCGAACACCAGTTCGGCGTAGGCGGTAGCGCGTCCACGATTGGGGCGTGGGAGGAAGCCTTGCCACCCGTCGCGCGTGCGCGTCATCGGCATGCTACCCCAGCGCGACTCGCGTAGGTCGTAATCGTTGGTGCTGGCGAACCACATCCGCGCCTCACGCGCCGCAGGTCGGCTGCTCACGCGAATCTCCAAGCCTTGCGCTGTCTCGTTCAGCTTCCAGTCCATTTCGGGGAAACTGCGCCCGCGCGCCAGAAAGTGGATAAAAGCCCCCAGCGTCGCGAACACGCGCGTGCGGTCATCCAACCCGTGCCCGCTGTTGGGCGCGTAGAGAATCCATTTCGGCTGCGGTAAGCCGTCCCAGTAGAGGTTCAGCGCGTCTTGCGCCCAGTAGCGGTCGTTCGTGCCGTTAATGATTAGCTTGGGCATCGTATAGCGGTCGCGATAGCTGTAGGGGTCTTCCAGTTCGATCAACCGTTGTCCGACAGGCGTGTTGAGCAGTTGCAGCATACCGCCCGCCACATAGTCGCCAATCTGCTCGCTGGGTTTGCCCTTGTAGAACTCCAAGTGGTGGGGCACTTGTTTGGGCAAATCCAACACATCGATGACCATCGGCGCGATGCCTGCCACGCGTGGATCGCGGCTTGCGCCCACCAGCCACGCTGTCCAACCGCGCTTGGACGCGCCCGTCACCAGAAATCGCTCCACCACAGGCTTGCGCTCGGCTCTCAAGAACGCCTGCACGGCGTCCATACATTTCAGCACCGCTTTCGCCATCGGAAAATGCAGGGGCCATGTGGCGTCGCCCGTCTCGATGAACTTCTGCCAGGTGTAGACAATCAGCGCGTCCTCATAGAGGTTATTATACAGGGGCTGTTTGGGGATGCCATAGAGTATCACGAACGGCGCGCGGGTATCGCGTGCGAGGTGGACGCCCATCGCCTCGTCCTCGCGGTCGGGGCGTCCGCCCGTGTTATACAGTCCAGCGAAGCGCGGGAAGCGGGGATTGTCGGGATAGAACACCTGCACGAAGTGGTCCCACTCGATGCCCTGCCAAGTTTGGGAGACCATAAACAGCGTGTAGATGGTGACGCCGTCGAGTCGTTTCTCGTCGCGTTTCTCCCAGCGGTAGGCAGGTTCGGGGCGTTGGAAGTAGTCGTCCAAGGGCTTGTTCTGCGCGTGGGTTGCTGCCAGCAGTCCGAAACAGATTGCCCAGATCAAGAAGCGTATGTGCCTCATAGGAGGCGGATTCGCGGCGTTTGCCCCATTTCCTGTCTATGCGCGTTCAGATTTGACGGAGCTGGATGTTCTCTTCAGGCTCGGACGGCGCGCGGTAAATCTCGTCGATGGCTTGCTCGTAGGCTCGGATTTGTTGGCGGAGGGGTTCCAGCAGTTGGTCGGCGCGTGGGGCGGCGTTGCGTGGGGCGGCGCTGAGCCGCACGGTCTCCATCAGCAGGTTCTCGATGCTGGCGGCGATGGTCGCGCTCTCGTTCTCCAGCGTCTGCAGGGTGCGCTCTAAGTTGCGGAAGCTGGCGAGTTCGCGAGCTTTTTGGCGATAGGCGCGCTGGAGCGTATTTTCGAGGTGCGCGTCTCGGTTGTGGTCGATGCGCCGCCCCAGCGCGTTCAGCTCGCGCTGGAGTTTCGCATGGTACGCCCTCCAAATCCATTCGGAGCGTCGGAAGTTGCCCAGTGCGCCCTCGCGCAGGGCGTCCATCGCCGCGCTGAGGTGGTCTACCCACGACAGCCCGTGCTTCGCTTGCTGCTCAATCTGCAGGCGCAGTTGAGTCGCTTTGTGGCGCAGGTCGGCGTCTTTGGCAAGGATTTCGTCCAGTTCGGGGTACGCGCCCTTGACGCCTGTCATCCGTTGCAGGTTCGCGCGTATCTGCTGGGTCATCTGGCGCAGGCGCAGATGCTCTTCGCGGTAGTGGGGCAGCATCTTAGGAACCCGCCGCGCCCACCAATACCCGCCAACGGCGCCGCTTAGGGTAGCTGCGCCCGTTATCGCCAGCGCGCCCAGCACCGACGCCCCAACCCCTGCGCCGCCGCTCGTGAGCAGCCACGCAAACGAGGCAATCACGCCCAACCCCGCGCCGATTAACGCCCCCAAACCGACCCGTAGCATCGCCCCAAGTATACCCGCTCCGCAAAGTTCAGCCCCTCCTCACGCTGGGGGGAACGCGAGGAGGGGTGGGAGGTGAGTGGGAGGTGCAATAAGCCGTCAGTTGCTGTCCACGCGATAGATGTCCAGCCGATCTGTGCCAATCGTGCTATGCACGATGAACAGGTACTGCGCCTGCGGGTTAGAACCGAAGTTGAACAGCACGGTCAGCAGGTCGGCATCGTCCACCACGCCGTCGCTGTTCACATCCACCGCCGCGTTGCTGGAGCCGAACTCGAACAGAATCGCCAACAGGTCCGCGTCGTCCACCACGCCGTCCAAATTCACATCGCCCTGTGACGGGTCAGTCCCATAACCGCTGGTGAAGTTGAAGATATCGAAGGCGTAGGCGTTGGGCGTGCTGCCGTCGGGGAGGGCCTCGTTGCCCAAAATCTCGGCGTAGTCGCTCCAACTCGCGCCAGAACCTGCCGCAATGAACACTTTGTTGAGACGGTTATTCGCGTCGCCCGTGCGTCGGTTGTAAATCAAGAAATCGCCGCCGCTCGTGCGCAGGTAGTGGATGTTAATCAGCACTTGGAAAACGTTGTCCGTGTCATTGCTAATCTTCAGCACGCCGACGCTCGCCGCCGTCGTGTTGGCGGTGGACATGCCCGCGATATACAGGTTGCTGCCATCGAAGGCGACATCGGACGCCGAGTCGCCCTGCTGTCCGTCTGCAGGGAAATAGGTAGAAAGGTCAACGCTCTTGACATGCGTAAAGCGCACTTGCGCTGTTGCGCTCGCCAATGCGCTCAGCGCGATGATACCCAGTAAACCGTAGATTCGCTTCATCGCCATATACCTCCTTTCGCAGGGTGAATCTATTATACCACAGGTTTGTGGGGTAATGTGGGGGCTGTAGTCAGCTCTTTGTCAGCGCATTTGTATCGCCAGCCAGTGTTTCAGGCTGTCGATGTCCGTGCCGACTTCGGGGTATGGGGTGAGGATTGCCTTCACAGGGGCTTGCACGATACGCGCCACGCGCTTTTCGATCTGCCCAATGCTCAGTAGGCGCGGGCTAATCGCCTGCGCGAGCAGGAACCGAAACAGCAACCCCCAACCGATATGCATCGCAAGTCGCAACGGTTGCTTTCGGGCATGGTAGAGGGCTTCCAAGCGAGGCAGGTGCTGCAGAGCAATCGCGCGCCTCGCCCAAAACAGGTTGCCTCCCGTGACCTCGCCCTCACGCAAACGAACAGTGGTGCGCTTGAGCTGTGGGAACCGCTCCCGACACAAGTCGGCAGGTACAACGGCGTAGGTTAGCGATGCGCCGCTGCGCAAACTCTCGTTCAGGAAGAACTGCACGCTCTCCGCCGTGAGGAAGGGTAAATCCACCGTCGCGAATAATACCGATTCGGTAGAGCTACGCTCCAAGCCGAGCCGTACATTCTCCAGTAGGCTCGCACTTGGGGGAATAAGCGTGTAGCCTGTGCCTTCGGGCAAGTCGCCCACAATCAGCGTCGTTGTGATGGTTTCCACGCCGTGCAGCGCGCGCAGTACATGCTGATACATCGGCGCGTCGCCCACCACCACTTCCGCGCGTGAGCGTGCGCCTGTGCGCGACTGCCAATCTGCCTCTATCGCGCCGCCTGCCAAAACCACTGCTGTTGTCGCTTCCATCGCGTTCTCTTTTTGCGCGCCATGAATCCTACCCTGTCTACGCGCATCGCTTCAAGAGTGATGCTTTTCGTGGCGTTGTAGCGTCGGCGTCCCCGCCGACGAACAACACTGGTGCGACGCCGTTATTGGCGTCGCGGCGGTGCTTGGGCGTTCGTTTCACCCCCTCCTGCAGGTTCCCCCTGCAAGCAGGGGGAACCGTTTGTTGCAAGACACGGCTCCACCTACACGGT
>CALGZO010000135.1 GCA_937934465.1 uncultured Fimbriimonadales bacterium
CTGCGGCGACTCATGAAAACATCTCGTGCGTGTTTGCGTTTCAATCCCTCACAGGTAGGCTACAAACGGGACTACGATTCAGCGGAACCTGCAAAGGGAATCCGCAGTTTCAATCCCTCACAGGTAGGCTACAAACCCCAGTGTCGCCAGCGTGATCATGTCTGTTGAACACAGTTTCAATCCCTCACAGGTAGGCTACAAACCAAGACGCCTTCGCGCCAGAGGCGTCTTTTTGAACTCAAAAATGCGCCAGTTGTCAAGGTAAGTTGCCGTTGCGTTGACGGCAATACTATACCCTATCGTTGTCGGTGAAGTCAAGGGGTGTCGTCGATCGGCGGCGGATTTGAACTCAAGTGGGTGGAAGTCGGCGATCGACGCATTTTGGTTTTTTGGCATACAGGATGTGGTGTGTGCGCAGCCGTGCAAAGCCCAACGGGTAGTATCTCGTCGTTTCAAGTGTCGTCGAACGAACGGTTAGTTAATGCTCTGCGGGGAAACGGGCGGTCGGGAGCCTCTTATGCCCACTCCGTGAAGCGGTTCACAATTCAGCCCCCAAATCCCTTGACAATCGGCTTTGATATGAGGTATCATATCCCCAGCGGAGGTTTTGCGCAGGCGACACGGGCGATAACGCCCGCTCCTCTACGCAAGCCCTCCCCGAAGCGATTGGCTATGGAAAAACTACTTAGCATGGCTAAGCTCGTGCATTTTATCACAAGCGCGATTCGGCAGGAGCCTGTGTGCCTTTGCCGAATACAACCGTTGCGTCTGCCTGCATCCGCAGGGGACGCCCAGAGAAGAGGTGACCATTATGGCACAGGTCTTTCGGCGTCATCATAACACATTAGCGCGTGTGTTTGTTGTTGGTGGGCTGCTGGCGATTGTTGGGCTGGCGGTGGGCGGTTCGGCAATCACGCGCTCGCCGTGGTGGACGAAGGTCGGCGAGCCGCCCGACCAACCCGTGCCCTTTAGCCACAAGCACCACTACGAGGAGCTCGGCATCGACTGTCGCTACTGCCACTGGTCGGTGACCCAGTCGGCGCACGCGGGCGTGCCCTCCAGCGAGGTGTGCATGACATGCCACTCGCAAATCTGGACGAACAGCCCGCTCCTGCAACCCGTGCGCGACAGCTACAACAACGAGACCCCCCTCGTGTGGAACAAGGTGAACAACCTGCCAGAGTTTGTTTACTTTGACCACAGCGCCCATGTGAACAAGGGCATCAGCTGCGCCTCGTGCCACGGCGGCATCGAAAAGATGCACCTGACGCATAAGTCGCAATACTTCTCAATGCAGTGGTGCTTGGACTGCCACCGCAACCCAGAGAAGCACATCCGCCCGAAAGAGGAAGTATTTAACATGTATTACAAGCCGCCGCGCACGCAGAAGGAGATGCAGGCGATGCTGGACAAGTACGGCATTCCGTACGACCCCAACAATATCCCGCGCGACCAGTTGGAGCTGGGCAAGCTGCTGGTGAAGCACTACAACATCCACAAGGAGCAGTTGAGCGACTGTTCGATTTGCCACCGTTGAGGAGGAGCGATGGAAGAGACCCGCAAAGAGACTCAAGGCGCAGGCGAGCAGTTTTGGCGCAGTTTGAGCGAGTTGGAGGGCGACCCTGAGTTTGAGGCGTTGCTGAAGCAGGAGTTCCCGCGTCAGGCGGCGCCGCTGGGCGACTTTGTGAGCCGTCGGCAGTTTCTCAAGCTTATGGGCGCGTCGATGGCGCTGGCGGGGCTGTCGGCGTGTGGCTACAAGCCGCAGGGACCCATCATCTCGCGCCCGAAAACGCCGACCGACCGCACGGTAGGGGTGTCGAACTACTATGCGACGGCGGTGCTGACCAACGGCTACGCGATTGGCGTGCTGGGGCGCGTGTACGAAGGGCGCCCTGTCAAGCTCGAGGGCAACCCCGACCATCCCACCAGCCTCGGCGCGACCGACGCCATCACCCAAGCGCAGATTTTAGACCTTTACGACCCCGACCGCTCGCAGGTTGTGCTGCGTTTCGGACGCCCTGAAACTTGGCGGGCGTTCGACGCCGACATCCAGAACGCTCTTGGGCAGCAGGCGGCGAAGCAGGGCGCAGGGATCCGTATCCTCACGGGGCGCGTCGTCTCGCCGTCGCTCGCTGCGCAAATCCGAAAGTTCCTCCAGACCTATCCGCAGGCGAAGTGGTATCAGTACGAGCCTGTGAACCGCGACAATGTGTACGAGGGGGCGCGTATCGCCTTCGGCGAGTGGCTCAACCCCATCTACCGCCTGCGCAACGCGAAGGTGATTGTCGCGCTCGATAGCGACTTCCTCTACAGTGAACCCGGCTCGGTGCGCTACGCGCGCGAGTTCGCCGACGGCAGGCGCGTGCGCGCGGGGCAGACCGACATGAACCGCCTCTATGTCGCCGAGCCGATGTTCACCGTAACGGGCATGACGGCGGACGAACACCTGCCCATCCGCTCCAGCAAAATCGCACGCCTGCTCTACGAGATTGCCAAGCTCATCGACGCGCCCGTGCAGGCAACTGTTGAAGGCGAGCTTACCGAAACCGAGCAGAAGTGGGCGCAGGTCGCCGCGGGCGACTTGGTCGCCCACAGGGGCGAGAGCCTCGTTATCGTGGGCGAAGCGCAACCGCCTGCCGTCCACGCGATGGCGCACGCCATCAACGCGCACCTGCAGAACATCGGGCGCACAGTCGTGTTCACCGCGCCCCCCGAAGAGAAGCCCACCCTGCACATGCAAGAGATTAAGCAGCTCGCCGACGACCTGAAGAACAACGCCGTCGAGGTGCTTATTATGCTGGGGGGCGTGAACCCCGCCTACAACGCGCCCGCCGACCTGAACTTCAAGGAACTCATCCCGAAAGTACCGCTCAGCGTGCATCACGGGATGTATGTGGACGAGACGGCGGCGCTGTGCGTGTGGCATCTGCCCGAAAGCCACCCGTTCGAGGCGTGGGGCGACGCCCGCGCGTTCGACGGCACGGTCACCATCCAGCAACCGCTCATCTACCCGCTGTACCCCAACACGCGCACGGCGTTGGAGCTGATGGCGCAACTCAACGGCGCACCCGCCGAGACCTTCAAACTGGTGCAAGACCACTGGAAAACCGCCAAGCTTGCCCCCGAGGCGCAGTTCGACGCTGTGTGGCGCAAGGGCGTGCATGACGGCGTGCTGCCGCGCACGGCGAAGCCCGTCAAGCAGGTCGCGCTGCAGCAGACGCCGCTGGTGGTGCAGTCCCCGATTTACGAACTCGCCCCCGTGCAGGCGGGCGTCAAGACCTACGAGGTGCGCTTCGCGCCCGACCCGACCGTCTACGACGGACGCTTCGCCAACAACGCATGGCTACAAGAGCTGCCCAAGCCCGTCACGCGCGTGTGCTGGGACAACCTCGCGTATATGAGCCTCAAGACCTTCGAAGAGCTGGGGCTACGGCGCAAGGGCACTTGGGCGTTCTTTGAGGACGCCTCGTTCGTCAAGGGCGACGCGCCGATTGTGACGCTCAGCGTGAACGGGCAGGCGATGCGCGTAGCGGCGTACCCGATTCCTGGACACGCCGACGACTGCATCACGGTGCATCTGGGCTACGGGCGCACCCGCGCAGGGAGCAAAGGCTCCGGCACGGGCTTCGACGCCTATCTCATTCGCACCAGCGACGCGCCGTGGGTCCGAACAGGCGTGGAGGTCATCCCGCAAGCCGAGCGCTACCCCGTCGCCCGCACCGAAGAGCATCACCTCATCGACACGCGCAAGAAAGACGCCGCCGAACTCGACAGCACCGACCATCGCCCCGTCATCCTCACAGGACTGCTGGAAGAGTTCAAGCAAGACCCCGAACTCAAGAACAAGCCACACCGCAAGGGCTACGAGCTCAAGCACCCCACGATGTACCCTGAGCGGTGGACTTATGAGAGTTATGAGAACCCCGACAACTACCGCTATGCATGGGCGATGGTCATCGACCCGACGGTATGCACGGGGTGCAGCGCGTGCGTGACGGCGTGTCAGGCGGAGAACAACATCCCCGTGGTGGGCAAGGAGGAGGTGATGCGCGGGCGCGAGATGCTCTGGCTGCGCATCGACCGCTACTTCAAGGGCAAGGCGGAGAACCCGCGCGTGTACCAAGTGCCCATCCCCTGCATGCAGTGCGAGAACGCGCCGTGCGAGCTGGTGTGCCCCGTCGCGGCGACAGTGCATGACCACGAGGGGCTGAACGCGATGGTCTACAACCGCTGCGTCGGCACGCGCTACTGCTCTAACAACTGCCCCTACAAAGTGCGACGCTTCAACTACTACCGCTACAGCTACATGAAGTCGCCTGTGCTGCATCTGTTGCAGAACCCCGATGTGACGGTGCGCGGGCGCGGCGTGATGGAGAAGTGCACCTACTGCGTGCAGCGCATCAGCAAGGCGCGGATACTGGCGAAGCGCGAGAACCGCCGCATTCGCGACGGCGAGGTCGTGCCCGCGTGCGCACAAGCCTGTCCCACCCAAGCGATTGTGTTCGGCGATAGGAACGATACCGAAGGGCGCGTGGCACAACTGCAGCAGCAACCGCACAACTTCGCCATCTTGGGCGAGCTGAACGCACGCCCACGCACCACCTACTTAGCCAAGATAGACAACCCGAACCCAGAACTCAGCGGCGCGGAGGTAAACCATGCAGCAGACCATTAAAGCAACCGAGATTCGAGAGTTCCCCCTCTTTGAGGGGCAGCAGACCTACGAGCGCATCACGGACCAGATTACCAGCATTCCGACGGATCGCCACCCGATGGCGTGGACGATTATGTTCGGGCTGGGGCTTATCGGCGCGTTCGCGCTGCTGATGGCGCTGGTGTATCTGGTGGCGGTGGGCACGGGCATCTGGGGCATCAATCAGCCCGTCGCGTGGGGATTTGCGATTATCAACTTCGTATGGTGGATTGGTATCGGACACGCGGGCACGCTGATTTCGGCGATATTGCTGCTGCTGCGTCAAGCGTGGCGGATGTCGATCAACCGCTTCGCTGAGGCGATGACAATCTTCGCCGTGATGTGCGCGGGCATCTTCCCGCTGTTCCATACAGGGCGACCGTGGGTGGCGTACTGGCTGTTCCCCATCCCCAACTGGCTGGCGATGTGGCCCCAGTTCCGCAGCCCGCTGGAGTGGGATGTGTGGGCGGTCTCGACCTACTTCACGGTCTCGCTGCTGTTCTGGTACATGGGGCTGATTCCCGACTTGGCGAAGATGCGCGACCGCGCGAAATCGCAGTTGGCGCGCACGCTCAACGGCGTCTTCTCGCTCGGCTGGCGCAACTCGGCAATCCACTGGATGCGCTGGGAGCAAGCGTATCTGCTGCTGGCAGGGCTGTCCACACCCCTCGTGCTGTCGGTACACTCCATCGTGTCGTTAGACTTCGCCATCTCCATCGTGCCGGGCTGGCATGTCACCATCTTCCCGCCCTACTTCGTCGCAGGCGCGATTTTCTCAGGCTTCGCGATGGTGCTGACCCTCGTCATCCCCTTCCGCATCCTCTACCCGAAGCTGAAAGACTACATCACCATGAACCACATCGACTGGATGGCGAAGGTGATGCTGGCGACCGGCTGGATTGTGTTCTACGGCTACCTGTGCGAGATGTTCTTCGGCTGGTACAGCGGCAACCAGTTCGAGCAGTTCTTGGTGGTGAACCGCTTCTTCGGACCGTACTGGCCTGCGTATTGGGCGCTGATTTTCTGCAACGGCATCGTGCCACAGCTGCTCTGGTCGCCCAAGATTCGCCAGAACCTCTTGGTGCTGTTTATTATCAGCATTATCGTGAATATCGGCATGTGGTTCGAGCGGTTCGTGATTGTGGTGATGAGCCTGCATCGCGACTTCCTGCCGTCGGCGTGGGGTATGTATGCGCCGACCCTCAGCGACTGGTGGCTCTATCTGGGCACGATTGGCTTCTTCATCATGATGATGTTCGTGTTTGCGCGATTTATCCCGATGTTGGCGGTGGCGGAGCTGAAGGAGCTCTGGTACAAGCTCTATCACGGGCATAACGGGCACGGGGGCAGCCACACGCCCGTCGCGCAGCCGACCGCGCCCGCCCCGCAAGGAGGTGGTCAGTAATGGCGCATGTGGAAACCGCTCCGAAACTCTACGGGCTGATGGCGGAGTTCGAGACGCCCGAACAGCTCTTGGAAGCCGCGCGGCGCACACGCGACGCTGGCTACCGTAAGTTCGACTGCTACACGCCGTTCCCCATTCACGGGCTGACCGCCGCGATGGGCGTCAAAGAGGCGAAAGTGCCGTGGACGGTGTTCACGATGGGGCTGCTCGGCGCGATTGGCGCGTTCAGCCTCCAAGTGTGGACAAGTCTGGTGGACTACCCGCTGAATGTCGCCGGGCGCGACCTGCTCAGCTGGCCCTACTTTATCCCCATCACCTTTGAAGGCATGGTGCTGGCGGCGGCGTTCGGCGCGTTCTTCGGCACGCATATCTACAACCGCATGCTCACCTACTACCACCCCGTGTTCAATGTGCCGCAGTTCGCCCGCGCCAGCACAGACAGGTTCTTCGTGTGCATCGAAAGTAAAGACCCGAAGTTCAACCGCGACGAGGCGTATCGGTTCCTGCAGTCGCTGAACCCGATTAGCATCGCGGAGGTGCCCGAATGAGCAAGCATCGGTGGTTAATGGTCGGTTTACTGGGCGCGGCGGCGCTGGGGCTAACGGGTTGCCGCACGGATATGTGGGTGCAGCAGAAGGTGAAAGCGCAGGACAGCAGCGAGTTCTTCGCGCTGACCGACCCTGTGCAAGGCTTTGACGGCAAGATTTATGGCGATAGCTCGCGCCCGATGCCCGAAAACACCATCGCACGCGGCAAACTCCAAGACCCGAACAATCCGTTCGTCACGGGCAAGGACGCCGAGGGCAACCTGCTGACGAAACTGCCGCCGCAAGTGAAGCTCACACGCGAGTTCCTAAACAAGGGGCAGGAGAAATACGACATCTTCTGCGCCCAGTGTCACGGACGCGCGGGCGACGGCAAGGGCATGATTGCTCTGCGCGGGCAGTGGCCCCGTCCCGTGCCCTCCCTCGTGCGCGAGCAACTGCTGACCCAGCCGATTGGCTACTTCTTCAGCTCGGGCAAATACGGCTTCGGCATCATGTACGGCTACGGCTCGCGCATGACCGACGAGGAACTGTGGGCGGTGGCGGCTTATGTGCGCGTGCTACAACTCAGCCAGAACGCCGACATCAAGACCCTGCCCCAAGAAGACCTTGAGAAGATAGCGCAGGCGGAGATGGCGCGCCAATCGCGTCAATCGCGCACGACAGCACAGGAGAACTAAGTATGGCAGCGACAACGACGACCCTCTCGGAACAGGAAGTTCGGCAGCGCATCCAGCGCGGACGCCCCATCGCGCT
>CALGZO010000136.1 GCA_937934465.1 uncultured Fimbriimonadales bacterium
GCGCAGAGTGCGCCGAGCAGCCAGAAACGCATCACAATCGTCGGCTCTGCCCAGCCGAGCAACTCAAAGTGGTGGTGAATCGGCGTCGCCTTGAAGATGCGCTTGCCGCCACGCAACTTGACCGAGCTCAGCTGCACCACCACGCTCAGAATCTCCGCCGCGAACACCCCGCCGATAAGCGCGAAGCCCATCGCCTGCCCCCACGACGGCGACTCCAACAGCAGGCGTAAAGTGAGCAACCCAAAACTCGCGCCCAGAAACATCGAGCCCGTGTCGCCCATGAACACCTTCGCGGGATGCACATTCCACCACAGGTAGCCGAGGCACGAACCCAGCATCATCGGCGCATATTCCGCCCCTGCTGCAGCGTCGGTGTACAGGCACAGAGGCAGGAACGCAATCGCCGTCAGCCCCGCCGCCAAGCCGTCCAACCCATCCGTGAGGTTGAAAGCGTTCACCCAGCCGACCACCCACAGCAGCGCGAGCAGAAAGTAGCCCCAACTGAACTCCAGCACAGGCGCGTCTATGCCCGCCAGCGGCTCGCGAAGCGCACTCCAGAGCATATACACGCCGATACCCCCTGCAACAAGCTGCAGCCCCAGCTTCGCCTTCCACTCCAGCCCGCGCCGCCCCGTGAGCCGACGCATCCAATAGTCGTCCAGCAGCCCGATGAACGCGAACCAGAGCGCGCCCGCGAAGATGACCAGCGTGACGACCATCGGCGCGCCGCGGTTGAAGACGCCCCACGCAAGCACGCCCGCGCCCACGCCCAGGATGATGAGCAAGCCCCCCATCGTGGGCGTGCCCTCTTTCGGGCGATGCGTCTCAGGCGCGTAGGCATAGATGGTCTGACGCGCTCGGATCCGCGCCAGCCAGCCAATCACAGGCTTGCCCAGCAGTAGCGCGGTCAGCGCGGAGACCAAAAACACACTCGTCGCGGTCAACGCATCACCACCTGTTCCAGCCCCAGCGCGCGCGAGCCTTTCAGCAGCACGCAGTCGCCCGCCTGCACAGTCCGCAAAAGCCACTCGCGCGCTTGCTGGGGCGTCTCGAAGTGCAACAGTCGGCTGGATGGAAATCCGCCCTCCCTGGCGGCAGCCGCCGTCCATAGCACTTCGGTTCCCACTAACACCAGATAGTCCAACGCCTGCCCCGCGAGCCAGCGTCCCAAGCTCCAGTGCATGCGCATGCTGTACGCGCCGAGCTCTTTCATATCGCCCAGCACCGCAATTCGGCGACGCGCAGGCACCTGGCACAGCAGCACCTGCAACGCCGCACGCATCGAGTCGGGGTTCGCGTTGTAGGCGTCGTTGATGAGCGTCCAGCCGTCGGGTTGGCGTTGGATTGCCATGCGCATTTCAGGCATCTGCACCAAGCGCAGGGCGCGCGCGGCAGCGTTCGGCTCCACGCCCAGCGCGACCGCCGTCAGCAACGCCGCCGTTGCGTTCGTCAGCAGATGCTCGCCCAAGTAGGGCAACTCCAGCCATACTCGCGCCTGCAGATGCGGTAGGTTCAGCGCCACCTCGCCCGCCGTGAACGACTCGCCTAACTGCACTTCCATCAGTCGCGCGTGCGATTCGGGATGACGCCCGAAGGTGTAGACCGTCTCGCAGGCGCATCGGCTGCGCAGCAGCTCGTAGAACTTATCGTCGCGCGGCAGGATGGCGATACCGTCGCGTGGCAGCGACTGGAGCAGCTCCGACTTCGCCTCGGCAATCGCCTCACGACTGCCCAGCTGCTCGATATGCGACCACCCAATCTGCGTGATGACGCCCACGCGCGGCTCGGCAATCTCGGCGAGGTAGGCAATCTGCCCGCGCCCGCGCATCGCCATCTCCTGCACCAAGTAGCGATGGGTTTCGTCCAGCTCAAATAGCGTCATCGGCACGCCGATTTCCGTGTTGTAGTTGCCCGCGCTCCTATGCACGGCGTTCGGATAGCCCGCCTCCAACGCGACCGCAATCATCTCTTTGGTGGTGGTCTTCCCCGTGCTGCCCGTGACGCCGATGACGGTGGTCTCGAACTGGCGGCGGTAGTGTCGGGCGAGGCGTCCGAGCGCTTCGAGAGTGTTCGACACGCGCAGCAGGGGCATCTCCTCCGCGCCGAGCGGCACATATTCCACCAGCGCGGCGACTGCGCCCTTGTCGAACACCTCCTGCAGGTACTGATGTCCATCCGTGCGGTTGCCGCGCAGCGCGACGAACAGGTCGCCCCGCTCCACCACGCGACTGTCGGTGGCGACGGCGTTCACCAGCACTGACTCTGGCGCGGCGATATGCAACGCTCTTGCCCCTGTCGCCTCGATGACCTCCGATAAGCGCATCGCTCGTCTCATCGCTTCGCTCCCACTGCCTCCTTCACAGCCTCGATATCGCTGAACGGCAGTTTCTGTGTGCCGATAATCTGGTATGGCTCGTGCCCTTTGCCCGCCAGCAGGATGAGTTCGCCTTGCTGGGCGGTGTGGAGGGCGTACTCGATGGCGCGCCGTCGGTCCACCTCCACCAGCGCGACTTTGTGGCGTAGCGCGTTGGGCACGCCTGCGAGAATTTGGTCCAGAATCGCCTTGGGGTCTTCTGTGCGCGGGTTGTCGGAGGTGAGGATGACGCGGTCGGCGCGTTCAGCCGCGATTCTGCCCATCACGGGTCGCTTGGTCGCGTCGCGGTCGCCCCCACAGCCGAACAGCACGGTCAAGCGCGTGGGGCTGAGCATGCGCGCGGCGTCCAGCACCCGCTCCAGCGCGTCGGGCGTGTGGGCAAAATCGACAATCACCTCATACTCGGCGTCGATGGGGACGCGCTGGAAGCGTCCGGGTACTTGCTCCAAGCTCGCCAAGCCGCGCTGGATGACTTCAAGGGGGACGCCCAACGCCAGCGCAGTCGCAACCGCAGCGAGGGCGTTGTTTAAATTGTATGGCGCGATGAGGGGGAGCGTGAATACGCCCCCTGCCCTGCCCTCGCTGGGCGTGAATGTGCTCCGCACGGCAAACCGCAGCCCGTTCAGCCCGTACTCCACATCTACCGCCTGCACTTGAGCGCACTCGCACTGTCCGTAGGTGTAAACCGCGCCGCGAGCGCGCGCAGCGAACCGCTTGCCCCACTCATCGTTGATATTTATTACCGCTTTGAACGGCTTTGCGCTCTGCTCGGCGAGGTCGGTGAACAGGCGGAGCTTGGCGGCGGCGTAGGCGTCCATCGTGCCGTGATAGTCAAGGTGGTCTTGGGTCAGGTTGGTGAACACGCCTGCGTCGAAGTGGACGCCGTCGGCGCGTTGCTGA
>CALGZO010000137.1 GCA_937934465.1 uncultured Fimbriimonadales bacterium
GTGAAGCCGAAGCGCAACACACCCACGGGCACGGTTATCACCAACAGCGCCACCATCGTGTTTGATGAGGAGGCGCCGATTACCACCAACGAAGTGTTCAACACGATTGATGCGCTTCCCCCGACGACCTCGATGCAGGCGTTGCCTGCCCAGACGAATCGGGCATCGTTCGTGTTGCGTTGGTCGGGCGAGGACGACGCTGGCGGTTCGGGCTTGCGCGACTACACGGTGTGGGTCTCGGTGGATGGACAGCCGTATCAGGTGTGGCTCAACAGTGTGCAGCAGACGCAAGCGGTGTTTGACGCGCAGGCAGGTAGCCGTGTGTATGCGTTTTATGTGACGGCGACTGACCATGTGGGCAACATAACTCCTGCTCCCAATCAGCCTCAAGTGGTCATCCGCGCGACGCCGGGTGATGCGAACGGCGATAACTGCGTGGACGACGCTGATTTGTTGGCAGTGTTGTTCAACTTTGGCTCTCAAGGTCAGGGTCTGCCTGCAGACTTCAACGAGGATGGCGTAGTTGACGATGCTGACCTGCTCATCCTGCTAACGAACTTTGGCGCAGGCTGCTGAGGGTTCGTTGTGAACCTGAGTTATCTTTTAGGTTCTCCTCCGCCAGTGAGGGGAACCGTTTTCATTTTGGGGGGCGTGGGAGGGTATACTCTCAGGGCTTGGGAGGCGACGGATCGGTCAGTTGGGGGGCGCGTGCCGCAGGTGTACTTCGCGTTGGGGGAAGGGGATTTCCACCCCGTGCTGTTGGAACTTCTCGTAGATGGCGAAGTTGAGGTCGCTGATGAGTTTGCCGCGTTTGTGCACGAGCGTCGTACTCCACACGCGCAGTTCAAATTCCACTGCGCTGTCGCCGAAGCTCATCAGGCGCACCACAGGCGCGGGTTCGCTCAGCACATCAGGGTTCTCGGCAGCGACTTCGAGCAGGAGTTGCTCCACCTTGCGCAGGTCGCTGCCATACGCCACGCCGACAGGGATTTTGAACCGCACGCGCGGGTCGTTCTGTGTCCAGTTCACCACAGGCTCGGCGATGAAGCGTGAGTTGGGCACAATCACGGCGATGTTGTCGTTGGTGATGACGGTGGTGGCGCGTGCGCCGATTGCGACTACGCGCCCGTCGATGTTGCCCACCTCCACGCGGTCGCCGACCTTGATGGGACGCTCCACCAAGATAATCAGACCGCTGATGAAGTTGTTGGCGATATTTTGCAGTCCGAAGCCGACTCCGACGCCGATTGCGCCTGCAAGCACATTCAGCGCAGTCAAATCCAGCCCTGCGCTTTGAACGATGGCGATACCGCCCAGAAATAGCACGAGATAGCGCAGCAGCGAGCCGATTGCTTCGCGTGCGCCCAAATCCAGAGTGGTGCGCGCGAGCAGTCGCCGCGCCACAAGCCGTTTGAGCCACAGCGTGATGAGATAGAGCGCAGCGAAACTCAAAATCAGTGTCGCCACGACGCTGACGGTGAGTTCACTCGCGCCGATGCGGAACAGCGGGTAGTTCCACGCCTCGCGTAGCCACTCCATCTACTTGCGGAACACCCAGCGTTGGGCTTGGCGCAAGCGTTGCAGCACGCGCGACTTACCCAACGCCTCGATCATCTCGAAGAGACTGGGACCTGTGGCGCGTCCGCTGAGAGCGACGCGCGTGGGGTGGATGACCTCGCCGCCTTTCACGCCCAGCCACGCAATCACTTCGCGTGTGACGCGCTCAATTTCGGGCGCGGTGAACGGCTCCAACGCTTCATAGCGACGGATCAACTCCTCCAGCATCTGCGGGATGTGCGGCTCGCCGTACCACTTACGCACCGCCGCCTCGTCGATGGGGTAGTCGTCGCGGAAGAAGAAGTCCAGCAAGCGCGGCGCGTCGCTGAGCAGTTTCATCTTCTCCTGCTCCAGCGGCACGACTCGCTCCACATAGGCGCGGGTATCGGCGTCCAGTGTGGGGGGTATTAACCCCGCCTCCTGGAGGTAGGGGATACACAGCTCAATCAGCCGTTCCTTAGGCAACTCGCGGATGTAGTGTCCGTTCATCCAGAGCAGCTTATCGTGGTGGAACACGAACGGATTATCCGAGATGCGCTCGATGCTGAACAGCGCGATAATCTCCTCGCGCGAGAGGATTTCGCGGTCGTCGCCGGGGTTCCAGCCGCAAATCGCCAAGAAGTTGAACATCGCCTCCGCGAGGTAGCCCTGCCGAATGAACTCGGTGAACTCGGTGGTGCCGTGTCGCTTGGAGAGTTTCTGCTTGTCGGGTCCCAGCAGCAGGGGCAGGTGCGCGAATTGCGGCGGCTCCCAGCCGAGCGCACGGTAGAGGTTCAAGTGGCGCGGCATGCTGGAGACCCACTCGTCGCCGCGCAGCACATGCGTCACCGCCATCAGGTGGTCGTCCACCACATTCGCGAGGTGATAGGTCGGGAAACCGTCCGACTTGAGCATCACGAAATCGTCCGTGAGCTTGTTTTGGAACTCGGTGCGCCCGTGGATTAGGTCGTCATACGCCACCGTGCCTTCCAGGGGCATTTTGAAGCGAATGACATAGGGCAGCCCGTCGTTCTCGCGGGCTTTCACTTCGGCGGGGGTGAGCTTGCGGCAGCGGCGGTCGTACATTGTCTGCGCCGCGCCTTGAGCGCGTTGCTGGGCGCGCATCTGCTCCACCTCTTCCGCGCTACAGAAGCACTTATACGCCTTGCCCTCGTCCACGAGTTGGTGCGCAATCCGATGATAAATCTCCAGCCGTTGCGATTGGTAGTAGGGCGCGTGCGGACCGCCGACTTCGGGTCCCTCGTCCCAGTCGAGTCCGAGCCAGCGCAGCGAGTTGAGAATGGCTTGTTCCGAGCCTTCCACATAGCGGTTGCGGTCGGTGTCCTCGATTCGCACGATGAATTGTCCGCCGTGGCGTCGGGCGAACACCCAGTTGAACAGCGCGGTGCGAATGTTGCCCACATGGGGCAACCCTGTCGGGCTGGGCGCGTAGCGCACTCGTACCATCAAGCTAAGCCTCCTGTATCCAGCATATCGAGATTCTACCTCACAGTTAGCCGACGGCGCGTCGGAACAGAATAATCGCGACGATTGCCATCGCCGCCGCCACGCCATACAGGATGATTACCGTTTGACGCTGGGTCAGCCCGCGCTCCAGCAGCTGGTGGTGGATATGTTTCTTGTCGGGGCGATGGATGGGTTGTCCTGTGAGAGCGCGGCGCACGACGGCAAGCCCCGCGTCCAGCAAGGGTAGCCCGAACACCAGCACGGGGATAACAATCGCGAACGCGGTGGCGGTCTTGAACGCGCCGATGACCGACAGCCCGCCGAGCATAAAGCCCAGAAACTGTGCGCCGCCTGTGCCCATGAAGATACGCGCCGGGTTGAAGTTGTAGCGCAGGAACCCGCCTGCCGCGCCTGCTATCGCCGCTGCTGTGATGGCAATCAGCCAGTTCGGGTAGGGCTGGTCTAAAATATCCGCCGCCTGCAGCGCCATCAACGCGAGCGCAAGCGCAGCAATCGCGCTCACGCCCGCCGCCAAGCCGTCCAGACCGTCAATCGTGTCCATCGTCTTGCTAATCACGAAAATCCACAGCGCGGTGATGGGAATCGTCCACACGCCCAAGGAGACCCATCGCGCCTCGCTGAACTTGCCGCCAATCGGCGCGGCGAACCCTTCAATCTGCACGCCGAACAACTGCACCAGCAGCCCCGCCAATAACAGCGCGCCCATCTGAATCAGCGCGGAGAACTGCTTCAGGTCGTCCAGCATGCCCGCTATCAGTACTCCAGTGCCAATCATCAGCAAGCCGAGAAACTGCAGGGCGCGTTCGAGGAACACTGTGTCGGACGGGGCAAGCAGATAGAGACGCGCCAGCCCCGCCAGCATGCCGACCGCGACGCCGATGTAGATGGCAAGCCCGCCCCAGCGTGGAGTTGGTTCTCGGTGGACGCGCCGCGCGTCGGGCACATCCATCACGCCGAACCGTAGCGCCAATCGCCGCGCCCAAGGGGTCAGCAGGTAGGTGGTCAACAGCGACAGGATAAAGACCGCTGTGATTGTTTTCATCGTTGCGGCTTGAAAGGCGTCAGGTCGATGGGCATCAGCACACCGTCTTTGTAGCGGTGCAGCGTTGTGCCCGCCTCCGCGAAGAGTTCAAGCGCGAATTCGTCGGGATAGTCGCCCTCGAACACCACGCGCTCGATGCCCGCGTTGATAATCATCTTCGCGCAGTGGTTGCACGGTTGACAGGTGACATAGATGGTCGCGCCGCGCGTGGAGACGCCGTTCAGCGCAGCTTGTAGAATCGCGTTCTGCTCGGCGTGTAGCGCGCGAATGCAGTGCCCTGCCACGATGTGGCAGCCGACCTCGGTGCAGTGCGCCAGTCCTATCGGCGCGCCGTTGTAGCCCGTCGCCAAGATACGCTTGTCCAATACAATCACTGCACCGACGCTCCGACGCGGACAGGTCGCCCGTGTCGCCACCATGTGCGCAATCTGCATAAAATACTCGTCCCAGCTCGGTCGGCTCATCACTTAACAGGATACCCACTGGGGTACCGACGAAGAGAGGGTGTTCGGAAAATCGTCTTGGCAGAATGCCCATCCATGG
This sequence comes from uncultured Fimbriimonadales bacterium, assembly GCA_937934465.1. Taxonomy (GTDB): domain Bacteria; phylum Armatimonadota; class Fimbriimonadia; order Fimbriimonadales; family GBS-DC; genus GBS-DC. The sequence continues at coordinate 4,610 of CALGZO010000137.1, forward strand.
AACGCAGGGCGCCCACGCAGGTGCGCCCCTACGCCAATAGCCATGTAGGTGCAGGTACCCCCTCCTTTAGGTTCCCCCTGCAAGCAGGGGGAACCAACTGAGAAAAATCGGTTCCCCCTTTTCAAGGGGGAACCTGCAGAAGGGGGTTCCCCATACAACAGGCGAATTTCCGAACAGCCTCGAGTATCCCTGACTTTTGGGTGGAGACGCCTTGGCTGTTTTTCGGGGGGGGCGTCCCTCCACCCATGAGATGCTTCAGAGGCAGGGTGCTGCATGGTGAACCTCAGTCCGACACGGTGTAGCGCTGCACCGATTCCTCGTCG
>CALGZO010000138.1 GCA_937934465.1 uncultured Fimbriimonadales bacterium
AGGACGCCAACTCATCCGCGCCCATGTACCCATGAGCGAGATGACACGCTACGCGCTGGAACTGCGCTCCATCACACGCGGACGCGGGCGGTTCCGAACGCGCTTCTCCCACTACGATGAAGCGCCCCCGAATGTCGCGCAATCCCTAATTGAGAAATACAAGCGCGAACGCGAATCGCACGAACACTGACGAGGACACAATGCACCCCCTATAAAACGCAGGGCGCCCACGCAGGTGCGCCCCTGCGCCAATAACCAAGTAGGGGCAGGTACCCCCTCCTTTAGGTTCCCCCTGCAAGCATGGGGAACCAATCCAGAAAAATCGGTTCCCCCTTTTCAAGGGGGAACCTGCAGGAGGGGGTTCCCCATACAACAGGCGAATTTTCGAACAGCCTCGCTACCCCTTGAATTCCACGCACATAACGGGTATAATATCCGTTCGCTGAGGCTGAGAGTTATGGCAACCACTGCATGGATCGAGAAGGCGAAACGGAAACCGAAGTTCAAGGTGCGCAAGGTGAACCGCTGCAGCATCTGCGGTCGCTCGCGCGGCTATATCCGCTACTTCGGTATCTGCCGTATCTGCCTGCGCGAGCAAGCACACAAGGGCGTGCTGCCCGGCGTGCGTAAATCGAGCTGGTAAGGAGGCGCAACATGATGACTGACCCGATTGCGGATATGCTCACCCGCATCCGAAACGGCGCACAGGCGCGTAAAGCGAGCGTGGAAATCCCTGGCTCGCGCCTGAAAACGCAAATCGCAGACCTATTGAAGAAAGAAGGCTTTATACGAGGCTACGAAGTGAAACAGCACGGCGTGCGCTCCACGCTGATTGTCCACCTCAAATACACCTCGCGCGGCGAATCGGTCATCCAGCATTTGGAGCGCGTCAGCAAACCCGGACGGCGCATCTACGCCCCTGTGGAGGAGCTGCGCCCAATCAAACGCGGGCTGGGCACGGCGATTGTCTCCACTTCGCAAGGGCTGCTGCCCGACCGCGAGTGCCGCAAGCGACGCATCGGCGGCGAGGTCATCTGCATCGTCTGGTAAGGAGGGCTGCTATGTCGAGAATCGGTAAACAACCCATTCCCCTGCCCAACGGCGTCGATGTGAAGGTGGAAGGCAACACCGTTCGCATCAAGGGACCTAAGGGCGAGCTGACCCATCAGCTGCCCGACGCTATCCAACTGGAGCGCGAGAACGGCACGCTGCATGTTAAGCGCGCCAACGACGAACGCTTCGCCCGCGCCCAGCACGGCTTGCAACGCACGCTAATCGCCAATATGGTGAAGGGCGTCTCTGAAGGCTTCGAGAAGACCATCGAGATTGTAGGCGTGGGCTACCGCGCCCAGATGGACGGCGCAACGCTGGTGCTGCAAATCGGCTACTCGCACCCCGTGCGCATCGAGCCGTTTCCGGGCATCACCCTCGCCGTCGAGCAAGACCCACAGACCCGCGCCACGCTCATCCAAGTGCGCGGCATCGACAAACAGCTCGTGGGACAGCAAGCGGCGAACATCCGCGCCGTGCGACCGCCCGACCCCTACAAGGGTAAGGGGCTACGCTATCGCGGCGAAGTGGTGCGACTCAAGCCTGGCAAACAGCAAGCAGGTAAAGGCAAGAAGTAAGAGGTGACCAATTATGAAGAAGACAGCACGCGAACGACGCATCGCCCGCCACCAACGCATTCGGCGTAAAGTGTTCGGCACCCCCGAACGCCCGCGCCTGTGCGTCTACCGCAGCGTGCATCATATCCACGCACAAATCATCGACGATACCATCGGACATACCTTAGCGGCGGCGTCCACCACCGAACCCACACTACGCAACACCCTCAAAGGCACAGGCAACAAGGAGGCTGCCGCCGCCGTCGGACGCCTGATTGCGCAACGCGCCCTCGAAAAAGGCATCACACAGGTCGTGTTCGATCGCGGCGGGTTCCTGTATCAAGGGCGCGTCGCCGCTATCGCCGACGCTGCACGCGAGGCGGGACTGAAGTTTTAGGAGGCTTACACCATGCGAAGAAAGCGACATAGTTATATCAATCCCGACCAGTTGAACCTGCATGTGGAGCGTGTCATCCACACGAACCGCGTGTCGAAAACGCACAAGGGCGGGCGCACGCTCAGCTTTCAGGTGATGGTGGTGGTCGGCGATACGAACGGGCATGTGGGCGTCGGGTTAGGCAAAGCGCGTCAAGTGCCCGACGCAATCCGCAAAGCCATCGAAGCGGCGCGACGCAACTTGGTGGCAGTGCCGCGCATCGGCACGACCATCCCGCACGAGGTGGAAATCGAGTATGGCTCCACGCGCTTGGTGCTGAAGCCCGCCTCGCCGGGCACGGGCGTCGTGGCAGGCAGCTCCGTGCGCGCCCTGCTGGAAGCGGCAGGCGTGAGCGATGTGCTGGCGAAACTCGTCGGCTCACGCAACCCCATCAACGCCGCTTGGGCGACCATGGAAGCCTTCCGCACGATGCATACCCCCGAAGAAATCGCCCAAGAACGCGGCGTGCCACTCAAGACGCTCACGCCCTGGTATGTGCGCAAATTCAAAGAGGTTGCGGAGGCATAAACGATGTTGAAAATCACGCTCAAACGAAGCCCTATCGGCTACGCAGAGAGCCAGAAACGCACGGTGCGCGCGCTCGGTCTGCGCAAACTCAACCAGACCGTGTACCACCGCGACGAGCCGAACATTCGCGGCATGATTGCTAAAGTGTCGCACCTGCTGCATGTAGAGACGGTTTCGGAACAGGAGGCAAATAAGCAATGATCGAGATGCATACGCTCAAGCCCACGCCGGGCAGCAAGAAACGACGCAAGCGCGTCGGGCGCGGCATCGGCTCCGGGCACGGCAAGACCGCCACGCGCGGAACTAAGGGGCAAAAGGCGCGCGACACTATCCCCCCACGATTCGAGGGCGGACAGACGCCCCTGCACCGACGACTGCCCGTGCGCACTGGGTTCCGCAATGTGAACCGCGTCGAGTACGCCGTCGTGAATATTCAAACCCTCGCCGAACGCTTCCAAGCCAACGACACCGTCACGCCCGAAATCCTCAAGCAGCGACGCATCCTGCGCAAACTCAAAGACGGCGTGAAAGTGCTGGGCGTCGGCGAAATCACCTTCCCGCTCACCGTCCACGCCCACGCGATTAGCGAAAGCGCACGCGCCAAAATCGAAGCGGCGGGCGGAACCGTGCAACTCATCGAACAGTGAGGTCGCTATGCTCAGCGTGAACTTCGTCAGTGCCCTGCAAAGCGCGTTCAAAATCCCTGAACTGCGCGCGCGCATCATCTTCGTCTTCGCCATGTTCACGGTCTACTCCGTCGGATTGCACATCCCCATCCCAGGCGTCGACCGCGAGCAGCTTGCGCGACTGTTCGAAGACCAGCAACTGCTGGAGTTTCTGAATATGTTCACGGGCGGCGCGCTGCGCAAGCTCACCATTCTGGCGCTGGGGCTGAACCCCTACATCACGGCGTCGATCATCATGCAGATATTCTCCTACGCCGACCCGAAGATGCGCGAGGCGATGCGCGAAGAAGCAGGACGACGGCAGATGCAGCAGCGCACCCGACTGCTCACGATTGCTATCGCAATTGTGCAGTCCATCGGTCTGATTGCCACCTTCCGCTCCGCCAACGCATTAGACATCAGCGGCGTGCAGTATGTGCAGGTAATTATCGCGTGGACGGCGGGCGCGATGTTCTTGCTGTGGCTGGGCGAGCAGATTACCGAGAAGGGGCTGGGCAACGGCGTCTCGCTGATGATTTTCGCCAGCATCGTCGCCAGCTTGCCCTACCAAATCTCGCGCACCTACGAGGCGCTTCAATCGGGCGCGATTAGTTTCGGGCAAATCTTGCTGCTGCTGGCAATCTTCATCGCGACGGTGTGGGGCATCGTGTATGTCACCACCTCGCAACGGCGCATCCCGATTCAGCATATGCGCCGCATCGTCGGACGCCGACAGACGATGGGCAGCACTTCGTACCTGCCCATCCCTGTCAACGCCGCAGGCGTCATCCCCATCATCTTCGCGGTCTCGCTTCAACTCCTGCCCGCAACGCTCCTGCAGATGATTCCCTACAATCGCGAAGACCCTGGTCGCGTCGTGGGCTTCCTCGTAGGCATGGTGGAACTGCTCACCCCTGGCGGCGGCGTCATCGGCTCCATCATCTACGCTGGGCTTATCTTCCTGTTCACCTACTTCTATGTGTCGGTGGTGTTCAACACCGATGAGATTGCCGAGAACCTGAAGCGTCAGGGCGCGTTTATTCAGGGGGTGCGTCCGGGCAAACCCACCTCCGACTATCTGAACGATGTGCTGACACGCATCACCTTCGCAGGCGCGGCGTTCCTCTCGTTCATTGCGCTGATGCAGTACTGGGTGCCCACCATCACGCGCATCGACACGCTGACGATTGTGGGCGGTACCTCGCTGCTGATTCTGGTGGGCGTCGCCATCGACTTCTCGCGTCAGCTCCAAGCGCAGCTGGCGATGCGCCAATACGACGATCTCATGAAATAACGGGACGACGCATGCGACTGGTGTTCATCGGCGCGCCGGGCGCGGGCAAAGGCACGCAAGCAAGGCGACTGGAAGCAGAAAAAGGCTGGACCGTGGTCGCGACGGGCGACCTGCTCCGCGCCGCGATTGCCCAAAACACCCCCTTGGGTCAACAAGCGCAAGCCTACATCCAACGCGGCGAGCTCGTGCCCGACGCATTGGTCAACCAGCTCGTCGCGGAACGCATCGCTACCCTCGATTCGTTCATCTTGGACGGCTATCCGCGCAATCTGGCTCAGGCGGCTATGCTGGAAACTATCCTTCCCCAGCCGCTCGACGCCGTGATTTACTTCGAAATCAGCGAGGACGCGCTGATCGAGCGTCTCAGTGGGCGGCGCATCTGCCCCAAGTGCCACGCTGTGTATCACCTCACGGCAAACCCCAGTCCCCGCGGCGACCAGTGCGACGCATGCGAGGCGATGCTCATCACCCGTGAAGACGACCAGCCCGACACCGTCCGCAAACGGTTCCAAGTGTTCCGCGAGCAGACCGCGCCGCTGATTGACTACTACCGAGAGCGCGGATTGCTGCGCACCGTGCCCGCCGACGCCACTCCCGATGCAGTCTATCAACGAGTGCTGAGCGTATTATGAGAATCTATCTCAAGACCCCAGAGCAGATTGCACGCATTCGCAAAGCGGGGCGTATCGCAGCGCGCGTGCTGCGCACCTGCGCCGAGGCGATTGAGCCGAACCGCACCACCGACCGCGAGTTAGACCAAATCGCCGAGCGCATGGTGCTGGAGTTGGGCGGCTTCCCTGCGTTCAAAGGCTATCGCCTGTTCCCTCATGTGCTGTGCGTCTCCATCAACGAGGAGGTCGTTCACGGCTTGCCCACAGGCAGGGTGCTGCGCGAGGGCGATATCGTGACGCTCGATATCGGGGTGTACTACGAAGGCTTCTGCTGCGACACCGCACTGACGGTGATTGTGGGGCGCGCCGACTACCAGCGGAAACGCCTCGTGCGCGTAACGGAAGAGGCGCTCCAGAAAGCGCTGGAGGCGGCGCGCGTGGGCAACACCACAGGCGACATCGGCGCCGCCGCCCAACAACACGCCGAAGCGTTCGGGTTCAAACCCGCCAAAGGCTTGGCAGGACACGGCGTGGGACGATTCGTCCACGAAATGCCCGACATCCCCAACATCGCCGAACCCGGCACAGGCGTGCAACTGCGCACAGGCATGGTGCTTGCTATCGAGCCGATGATTGTGATGGGCGAGCCTGAGGTGGAGTTCCACGAGAACGACTGGGCAATCATTACACGCGACCGCAAACCCGCCGCACACTTCGAACATACCGTCGCCATCACCGAGAACGGCGCGGACATCCTGACGCTGGAGTGAAACCGACGGGTACAATTAACTGGAGGTGATGCCATGGCGAAAACCGAAGGTAAGGATATCGAGGTCGATGGCACTGTGGTCGAGTGTCTGCCCAACACGACTTTCAAGGTGGAAGTGGAAGGCGGACACACGATTTTGGCGCATCTGTCGGGCAAAATGCGGATTAACTTCATACGCATCCTGCCCGGCGACCGCGTGAAGGTCGCCCTCTCGCCCTACGACCTCACACGCGGGCGCATCGTGTACCGATACCGCAGCTAATCGGGCGCCGTAGCGATTACCCCTTGCATAGCCTGTGCAAGGATGAGGTATAATCTGCTTTCGCGAGCGGGTATACTGATACGCCCGCACGACGGAGGCGTTAGCGATGAAAGTACGACCATCAGTGAAGAAGATGTGCGCCAAATGTAAAATCATTCGGCGCAAGCGCGTGGTTCGGGTCATCTGCGAGAACCCGAAACACAAACAGCGTCAAGGTTAGGAGGCATATCGAGTATGGCGCGTATCGCTGGAGTGGACTTACCGCGCGATAGGAAAGTGGAATACGCTCTGCCCGTGATTTTCGGCGTGGGGCTGTCCTCCGCGCGCAAGATTTTAGCGGCGACGGGCATCGACCCCAATAAGCGCGTGCGCGACCTCACGGAAGAAGAGGTCGCCAAACTGCGCGCGGAAATCGAGACGAACTACACGATTGAAGGCGACCTGCGCCGCGAGCAGCAGATGAACATCCGCCGACTCATCGAAATCGGCTGCTATCGCGGCATTCGCCACAGGCGCGGACTGCCCGTCCACGGGCAACGCACGCGCACCAACGCCCGCACCCGCAAAGGTCCGAAGAAGACCGTCAGCACGGGCAAGAAGAAGAAAGCCAAGTAATGAGGGAGACTAACTATGGCGCGTAAAGCACGAGCAGGCGCACAACAGAAGAAGGAACGCAAGAACATCGCTCAAGGCGTGGCGCACATCCACGCCACTTTCAACAACACCATCGTCTCGATTACCGATGTGAACGGGAATGTCATCTCGTGGTCGAGCGGCGGTTCGGTCGGCTTCAAAGGCACCAAGAAAGGCACGCCTTTCGCTGCACAGGTGGCGTCGGAACGCGCCGCGCGCGCCGCGATGGAACACGGGCTGCGTAAAGTGGATGTGATGGTCAAAGGTCCCGGACCCGGACGCGAGACCGCCATCCGCTCGCTACAGGCGGCAGGGCTGGAAATCCAGAGCATCAAAGATGTGACCCCTGTGCCCCACAACGGCTGCCGACCCCCCAAACGCCGCCGCGTGTAATCAAGGAGGAACTCAAGTATGTCTGTGATTTGGGATTCGAAATGTAGCATGTGCCGACGCGCGGGCGTCAAACTGTACCTCAAGGGCGACCGCTGCTACACCAAGAAGTGCGCCATCGAGCGGCGCAACTTCCCGCCCGGTCAGCACGGACCGCGCACGCGCGACCGCAAGATGAGCGAGTACGGCGAGCAACTCCGCGAGAAGCAGAAGCTGCGCCAGATGTACCACCTGCGCGAAGCACAGTTCCGCCGCTATGTGGAGAAGGCGCAACAGGCGCGCGGCGTCACGGGCGAAGTGCTGCTGCGCCAACTGGAGATGCGCCTCGACAATGTAGTGTTCCGACTGGGCTTCGCCAACTCGCGCGGACAAGCCCGACAGATGGTCTCGCATAAGTTCTTCACCGTGAACGGCAAGCGCGTGAACATCCCCTCCTATCAGGTGCGCGAGGGCGATGTGATTAGCATCCACGAGTCGAAACGCTCCACCGCGCTGGCGAAAGACGCCTTAGCCCGCGCCGCCGAGCATACGCCCCCCGCATGGCTCGCCTACGACGCCAGCCAAGTGCAGGGCACAGTGCTTCACGCGCCACAAGCCGACGAAATCGATACCAAAATCGAAATGCAGAAGATTATCGAGTTCTATAGCCGCTAAGGAGGCTGCTAATCTTTATGACTGCGCAACTGGTAGAAACTGAAGTACGCACACTGGTTCACGAGCCGAACTACGGCAAGTTCGAGGTGGAGCCGCTGGAGCGCGGCTACGGCGTGACGCTCGGCAACGCGCTGCGCCGCGTGCTGCTCTCCTCCATTCCCGGCGCCGCGATTACCAGCGTGCGCATCGAGGGCGTCCTCAGCGAGTTCGAACCCATTCCTGGCGTGAAAGAGGACACCGTCCACTTCCTGCTGAACCTCAAAAATGTCGCCATTCGCGTCCACGCCCCGCAGCCGCGCGAGAAATATATGCTGCGCCTGCAGGTGCAAGGTCCCGGGCGCGTGACCGCCGCCGACATCCAAGCGCCAGCCGATGTCGAGATTGTGAACCCCGAGCTCTACCTGGCGACGCTGAGCGACCCCAGCGCACGCATCAACGCCGACATCACCGTCGAGCTCGGACGCGGCTATATGCCTGCACTCAAGCGCGAGCGCGGGCGCGGCTCCGTCGGCGAAATCCGCACCAACGCGCTGTTCAACCCTGTCACGAAGGTCAACTTCCTCGTGGAGCCGACGCTGGTGGGCGAGCGCACCGACTACGACCGCCTGATTCTGGAAGTGTGGACGAACGGCGCAGTGGAACCCGCGCAAGCCGTGTATCAAGCGGCTGCCATCCTGCGCGAACAGTTCAGCCGCCTGATGACGCTCGGCAGCGACGCCCAACTCGGCGAGACCGCCGTCGTGAGCGCGCCGCCCGGCGTCAATGTGCCTGACCGACCCCTCGAAGACCTCGGACTCTCCACGCGCGTGCTGAACGCCCTGCGCAGCGGCGGCATTAACACCCTCTACCAGCTGCTGAACACCCCCGAACAGAAGCTGAAAACCCTGCGCAACTTCGGCGAGACTGCCCAAAAAGAGGTCGAGGAGAAACTCAGCTCGATGGGGCTAAGCCTGATGAAGTCTGGAAGGAGGCGAGTATGAATCACGGAGCTGGCTATCGCAAATTAGGACGCCCGAGCGACCACCGAATGCATCTGCTGCGCAATCAGGTGCGCTCGCTGCTCATCCACGAACGGATTGTGACGACGGTGACCCGCGCGAAAGAGACGCGCCGCCTCGCCGAGAAGATGATTACTCTGGGCAAGCAGAACACGCTGCACGCCCGCCGACAGGCGCGCGCGTTCCTGCGCGATGAGAGCCTGGTCAAACATCTCTTTGACAACATCGCGCCGCGCTATCGCGACCGACAGGGCGGCTACACTCGTATCGTGCGCGTGGGCACACGACGCGGCGACGCTGTGGAAACCGCCCTGCTGGAACTCGTCGAGTAGCGCATGCGCAACCTGCGACTGCAGGTGGAATATGACGGAACCGACTTTCACGGCTTCGCTCGCCAGCATGGCATGCGTACCGTGCAAGGCGTGCTGGAGCACACCCTACAGGCGACGCTCAACGAGCCTATCGAGGTCATCGGCGCCAGCCGAACCGACGCAGGCGTCCACGCACGCGGGCAGGTGGTGAACTGCTTCACCAGCCGACCCATCCCAACCGAGCGATTGACCGAAATCCTCAATCGCCGCCTGCCCAACGACCTGAAAGTGCAGCACGCGCAGCAGGCGCACGAGAACTTCCACGCGCGGCTCTCAGCAAAAAGCCGCCTGTACCGCTACACCATCTATACAGGCGCGCACCCATCCGTGTGGAAACTGCGCTACGCTTGGCACTATCCGCGCCAGTTGGACATTACGGCGATGCAAACAGCGCTGGAGCAAATCTTGGGCGAACACGACTTCCGACCCTTCTCGGTCAAGATACCCACCGAGAAGAACACCGTGCGCACGCTCTACCGCGGCGCGGTGCTGCCCACGCGCGATGGAGTGCGCATCGAGCTGGAAGCGAACGGATTCCTGCGCGGGATGGTGCGCCTGATTGTCGGCGAGCTGGCGCGCGTCGGCGAGGGCAAGCAGAGCGTGGATACCCTGCGCGAGCGGCTCGAACAGCGCGCCCAAGCCACCCACATGGCGCCCGCCGCAGGACTGTGCCTGATTCGGGTAAAATATAAACTGTAGTCGAAGGAGGCAATCGTTATGTTGCAGCGAACCTATACGATGAAGAAAAACGAAATCCAACGCACTTGGTGGGTCGTCGACGCGGCAGGTAAGCCCGTCGGACGAGTCGCCGCCCAAGTGGCGCGCCTGCTGCAAGGCAAACACAAGCCCACCTACACGCCGCATATGGACATGGGCGACCATGTAATCATCCTGAACGCGGACAAGGCAATCTTCACAGGCAATAAAATGGAGGAGGTCATCTACCACCACACGATGCACCCCGGCGGGCTGCGCGCCTATACGCGCCGAAAGGTGATGACCGAGAAGCCCGAAAAGATGGTCACGCGCGTGGTGAGCCGCATGCTACCCAAGAACAAACTACGCGCGCGCATGCTGAAGCGGCTGCGCGTGTTTCAAGGCGCGGAACACCCCCACGCCGCGCAGCAGCCCCAAATCTATCAACTGTAAGGAGTGAACACTATGGAACAGATTCGCTACTACGGCACAGGACGGCGGAAGACCGCCTCGGCGCGCGTGTGGCTGATGCCCGGCGAGGGCAAAATCACCATCAACGGACGCGAAGCGCCTGAGTATCTGCGCCGACCTATCCTGGAGCGCATCGTGACGCAGCCCATGCGACTGCTCGGCATCGAGGGTCAGTACGACATCAAAGCGACCGTGCGCGGCGGCGGGTTGTCGGGTCAGGCGGGCGCGATTCGGCACGGCGTCGCACGCGCCCTGCTGCAGGTCAACCCCGAATATCGCGCCGTGCTGAAACAGAACGGACTGCTCACACGCGACGCCCGCGAGAAAGAGCGCAAGAAGTACGGACGCCACGGCGCACGACGCGGATTCCAGTTCGTGAAGCGCTAATAATCGCGTCCGTGTCCACCGCTTGGACTTTCGTCCAAGCCTCGTGAGGCGATGCGCATACTCCTGGTCGGCGGCGGCGGGCGTGAACACGCGCTGGCGTGGAAGCTACGCCAGAGCGCACACTGCCACACGCTCTACGCCGCTCCCGGCAACGCAGGCATCGCTGAACTGGCGGAGTGCGTCCCCATCGCGCCCAAAGCCATCCCCGAACTTGTCCGATTCGCGCAGCAAAACGCCATCGAGTTCGTGATGGTGGGTCCCGAAGCGCCCCTGATTGGGGGGGTGGCGGACGCCATGCGTGAGGCGAATATCCCCTGCTTCGGTCCCTCGCGCGCAGCGGCGCAACTGGAAGGCAGCAAAGCCTTCGCCAAGCAACTCATGGCGCAGACGAACACCCCTACTGCCCCGTTCGCTGTGTTTGACGACCCCGACGCCGCGCGCGCCTACCTGAAGGAACGCTTCCTCGAGCGACCGTGCGTGGTCAAAGCCGACGGCGAAGCGCTCGGTAAGGGCGTATTCGTCTGCGAGACGCTCCGCGACGCGCTGGACGCGGTGGAGTTCCTGATGGTGGAGCGCGGGCTGGGCGAGGCTGGCGCGCGAATTGTGATCGAGGATCGCCTCTACGGACGCGAAATGTCGCTGTTATGCCTCACCGATGGGCAGACGGCGCAGCCGATGCCGCCCGTGCGCGACTACAAACGCGCCCTGGACGGCGACCGCGGTCCCAACACAGGCGGCATGGGCTGCTACACGCCGCTCCCCGACGCCACACCCGAACTAATCAACGCCGCTATGCGCCAAATCGTGCGCCCTGTAATCAACGCGATGGCGCAGCGCGGAACCCCCTACCAAGGCGTGCTGTACGCTGGGCTAATCCTCCAAGACCAGCAGCCCTACACGCTGGAGTTCAACTGTCGGTTCGGCGACCCTGAAACTCAAGTGCTGATGCCCCTGCTGGAGAGCGACTTGGTGGAGCTGGCGACCGCTGTTGTGGCAGGCAAACTGCACGAGACGCCGATGCGTTTCAGCCAGCGCGCCGCCATGTGCGTCGTGCTGGCGTCGGGCGGCTACCCCGGCGAATATCGCACAGGCTTGCCAATCGAGGGGCTGGAGCAGGCGCGCGCGCAGCAAGATGTGCTAATCTTCCACGCAGGCACACGCGCCGAGAACGGGCGAATCGTCACGGCAGGCGGGCGCGTGCTGAATATCGTCGGGCTGGGCGACACCCTCTCCCAAGCCCGCGAGAACGCCTATCGCGCCTTGCAACATATCCACTTCGAAGGCATGCACTACCGCGAGGACATCGCGCTCTAACACATCCTTAACATCTTGAACGGGTAGACTTATAGCGAGGATTTCTTGCCCGTGAAAGGACTACACCGACTCGGATGGTTCCCGCTTATGGGGCTGCTGATTGCGTTGGCAGGCGCGACAGAGGTCAGCATCCTGAGCTGGAATATCGCGCGCGCGGTCGGCGCGAACAATCCGCGCAGCGCACAAGCCCCATTCGTCGCGAAAACAATCAATTACCTCCGCCCCGATGTGATTATCCTGCAGGAGGTGGGCGGCGATACCCGCACCAGCTGGAACGCCCTCAATCAGGAGAGCGCGCTGGACAACTTCGTGCGCAACAACCTCAGTTATCTGGGCGCGAACCCGCAACGCAACCGCGACTACTTCCTGTATGTGAACCGATTGAGCGACGGCTACATCAGCAACGCGATTATCAGCCGCTACCCGTTCCTGACGATAACCGATGTGTGGATAGGCGCGCCCAATCGTGGGCTGACGATGGGGCTCATCGATATCCCCGGCACGAACGGCTTGGGCGTCTTCGGCGTGCATTTCGATTCGGGCGCGGACAACACCAGCAGCACGAACCGCCAGACCAACGCCGAGAACACGCGCAACCGCGTGAGAGATTGGCGCATCCGCAACCGTCGCTCGGCGTACCTGCTGGGCGGCGATTTGAACGAGAACGAAGACCCCGACCTGTCGCGCGTCTACTCAGGCGCGACCTTGCCCGACGGACGCCCCTACGCGCCGATTAGCACTGTGCAGCAAGCGCGCCTGCGCGATACAGTGCCTGTGGATGGGCTGGGCGGCAAACGCACATGGCGCATCGCCACAACGGGCAACCCCACCCGACGCTATGACTATCTGATGGTCTCCCCCACCGAACTGGGGCGCGACAGGATTAATGTGCTACAGGCGTTGGTCTTCAACACGCGCCGCTTCCCATCGGGGCAGCTGCCTGAAGGTTTTGAGATAACCGATAGCCCGAACGCTTCCGACCACGCCGCGCTGTACCTGCGTGTTCGCATCGATGAGTGGCGTTCTTACGGCTCTGGCGGCGGCTACTGGGTTCCCGAACCGAGCGCGCTCACAGCAATCCTCGTGTTCACTTTCGGAGGCGCACTGGCGGCGCGAAGAAAATCGTAGAGCCTAACTAATTAAAACAGTTCCCCCTGCTGCGCGGTAGGGGGAACTCTGCCAGACCCTGCTCATTCAGCGACTCAGCCGCAACAGCTGCACCCGCCGCAGCCTGCGCCGGGCGCGCCCATCTCGTCTTCCGTCTGGAACGAAGAGCCGCACCCGCAACTGCTGATAGCGTTCGGGTTGTCGATCTTGAAGCCGCCGCCGAACATATCCTCTACATAGTCGATGCACGAACCGTCCATGTAGCGGATGCTCAAGCTGTCCACATAGATACGCACCCCGTGCGAATCGAACACCATATCCGTCTCTTCAGGTTGCGAATCGTCGATAGCCATTTGATATTGCAACCCGCTGCAGCCGCCGCCTGCTACCCAGACGCGCAACCCAGCGTCTTGGATGCCCGACTCTTCCAACAGCGTCTTCAACTCCTGCGCCGCGCGCTCCGACAAAGTGATAGCCATAGCGTACAGTCCTCCTGTCTGGTGGAATTATACCCGATAATGAGTCCCAAATGCTATAGAGATGTGGAACAACCGCTATAGCGGTGCGTATTAGGAGGTTAAGATGCGCTGGATACGCGGCATGAGTTTAGTGGAGTTGTTGTCGTTAGCGGTGATGAGTGTGGCTGTGTTAGCGGCGTTCACGCCGCGGATTGCGCCCCATCTACCGCGCGACCCCGAAGCGCGATTACGCATCACGCTCGCGGAGACGCGCAACGCGCTGTTGGTCTTCTACCACGATACGGGGGTCTACCCTGTAGACTTGAGCGATTTGACGACGGATGAGCCGCCTCAAGTCGGTCTCGACCGCTGGCGGCGACCGTCGTTGATGAACCCTGACTACTACAACGGTCCCTACCTGCACGAGGTTCCGAAGTGCCCGATTTCGGGCGAGCCGCTGGAGTATTACTGCGACTCGAAGACGGGCGAGATGAAGGTGCGCTCTCCTGCGCAGGGTGTGGGGAGCGACGGGCGTCCCTATCGCGAGTGGTAGTGGACTTGGGCGCGTTGCCACAGGCGGCGCGCCCAGACGACGCCTATGCCCAGCCCCAGTAGCGCGCCAAGCCATAGACCCAGCTCCTGCCCAATCGCAAAGCCTATCCCGCCGAACAGCGCGGTGGGCAACCCCAGCGCGAAGAGATAGACCGCCCACAAACCCACCACCATCCCTATCACCATCCCCACCATCGCGCCTGGGATGCAGCCGATGAAGCCAAACGGCAGCCCCAAGATAAACCCTACGACCAGCCCCAGTCCTGCGAACAGCCCCGACAGCGCCTGCGCCCACGGGGGCAGCCCGCGCGTGGACGCCTGCACACGGTAGAGCCGTTGTTGATAGCCTGCGCGCATCTGCGTATACGGGTCGTTCGGCTGCGCACGCGGCGTCGCTGCGACTGTCCCTCGCTTCGCCACACCGTTGGACAGCTGCGGCGTGCGCAGGCGGTCGTACAGTCGGCGCGAATCGGGGTTGCTCAGCACCTCGTAGGCAGTGTTGATGCGCTTCATCCGTTCCTCGTACTCGGCGGTGCGCCCTGCAGGCGCGCGGTCAGGATGATAGCGTCGCACCAACGCCAGATATGCTTGGCGGATGACCTCCGCCGAGGCGTTCGGGGCGACCCCCAACTCGCGATAGGCGTCCAGCTTCGGGTCGATACGCATCACTCCAATTGTACACTCGAACGGCTCTGCAGCGCGGATTGGACGGACTGGATAGACGCAAGGCTGAGCGCGTCGATATAGTCAGGGGCGTTGAGAATCGCTTCATAGCCCAGTCCGCTGAGTTCCGCCCACGCCAGCGTCGCTGTGAACGCCGTGAGATTGAGCCGTAGACGCGCCCATTCGCCGCGCAGCAGCGCACGGGCGCGTTCTAACTCGCTTGCGTGGATGGGCGCGTTGAGCGACTCGCGCAGCCATTCCATCGGCGCGGGCGATTTGCCCGTCTGAACCCATCCGATGCCTGCTATCGCGTCTTTCAGCAGAAAGGTCTCCACGCGCAGGTCGTAGCCCACGCCGTGCGCCTCGCGCGTCGCTTGGAACAGCCGTGAACGCTTGCCCTCGCCCAGAACCGCCTGCCACGCGCGCAACGCATGATACTGTGCTGGGCTTTCCAACGGGGTTGTCCAACCGTAGCCAGCGTAGGCAATCCCGTGCGCCTCAGTCCGCGCGGCGAGCTGCAGCCTAACGCTGGCGAAATTCTGCCCTGCCGGGGGCGTAGGGGAACGCTCCCACCCCTCGCTGAAGAGTTGGCGCGCCCAATCGGTTAGCGTCTCGAGGCGCATATTGCCTGCCAACACGAGGACGACATTCTCAGGGCGGTAGCAGGCGTTGTAGTAGGCGCGAACATCGCTGAGTGAGACGCGCCCGAGCTCCGCTTCCGTCGCGTGGAGGTTGAGCAGCTGTGCGCCGAGTTGCCATCCCGACGCGCCTTCGTAATAGATGCGGTCATAGCGTGCGTGGCTTAGTGCCCGTTGCAGGGCTTCAGGGGTGAATTCTGCGCGCAGCAGCGCCTCTTTCAGGAGCGACAGCACATTCACTACGGCGTCGCGTCGCGCGTGGGCGGTAATCAGCGCGCCTGCAGGGGTCCACTCGATGCGCAAGCTGCCGCCAGAGCGCGCTATCCGTGCGGCGAGCGTGCGCTCGGTCTCGTTGTGCGTCGCGCCGAACAGCATCCGCGCCGTAATCTCGCCTACCGCCGCCGAGAAACGCCCGCGCGGATGCCCTACCGCCGCCTGAATCACCACTCCATCCGCCTCTGGCGCGTCCAGCGCAATCACGCGCAAGCCGTTGGCAAGGCGTAGGCGTATGGCAGGTATCGCCTGCTGGCTGGGGTTGCGCGGAGCCTCCTTGCCTGTTGGTAAAGGCGCGGCAGGGGCGATTGCGCGTTGGGCTGGGGCGTCGCTCTCGTCGGCGTCGCGCAGTTGAAGCGTCGCGAACTGTTCCACCTGCTCTATGGGCAGTTCACGCAGGCGTAGGGCGTACTCTTCTGGCGAGAGAGGGATGCGCAGACCAGCACACAGCCCATGCCAGCGCGCCCGCTCCAGAGGGTTGCGCATCGTCGACTCGTGGCGGGCGAGTGTTAGGGCGCGCGCTTGCTCCAACGCCGCGCGCGCGTCGCCGTCGGCGACCTGCTGCAACGCGCGACGCCAGCGCTGTTGAACCTGCGCTTGCCAATCGTCCATCGGCGTCACGGGCGGGAGCGCGTAGAGCGCAATCAAACTGCCTTGCAAGCGTGGCAAATACTCGCTGTGGAGCCGACCGAAAGGCAGCGTCCCCTCGCCTTCGTAGAGCAAACCTCGATACGGCTCGGCAAGCGCAACGCGCAAGAGCTCTGCACACAACCAGCCGTTCACATCGGTTGCAGGCGGCGTGTGCAGTCCCAACGCGAGGCACTCGCCCGCCGACGCCTCCACCACCCCCCAAGCGCGAGTTGAGGGGCGAGGCGGAGTTTCCAACGCTGTGGGGGGCGACGCACGGGCGAGGGACGGCTGCGCGAATACCTGCTCCACCACGCGCAGCGCGTCCGCCCACTCCACCGCGCCCACCAGCACGATGGTCATCCGTTCAGGACGGTAGTGCGCTTCGTGGAACGCGCGAACCGTCTGCAGCTCTAATCGCTTCAGCGTATCCCGATTGCCCAGCAGCGGCAGCGCGTAGGGGTGCGCCTCAAACGCTTTTGCGAACAGCGCGTAGCGTGCGGGGCGTATCGGGTCGGCAGAGTGAAGCGCATATTCGTCGTTGAGGATAATCTGGCGTTCCTTGTCCAGCTCGGTTTCTGGCAACGCGGGGCGCAGCAGACACTCCAGCAGCGTTTGGAGGGGCGTCTGCCACTGATGGGGCAGCACGCTTGCTCGGTAGCGCGTCCAGTCGCGTTCGGTGAAGGCGTCCAGAACGCCGCCCGCGCGTTCGAACGCCTCGTCCAACGCGCCGTTGGGCGACTTGAAGATGAGATGCTCCAGCAGGTGCGTCGCGCCTGAGGTTTCGGGCGTCTCATCGGCGACGCCTGCACGAACCCACACCTCAATCGCCGTGAGGGGCGCGTGTGGGAGCGTCTCCACAATCAGCTGCGCGCCGTTGGCGAGTTGCGCACGCCGAGGGATGGGCGCACAGTCCGCCGATACGCCGCCGCTGAGGGTCGCATACGCGCAGAGCAGCCCGCGCAGCGCCGTGAGCAGCCAACTGCTAACGCGATACTTGCGTGGGCGCGCTGGGGCGACGCTAATGTTCACGGCTTATTCCACTGTTGGCTCTTCTCACGCGCCTCGTCCCACGCCTGCTGATAGAGTCGCTCGCGTTCCGCTTGGCTGGGCGTTTTGCCTGTGGCGTAGTACCATGCGGCGGCGCGTCCGACGGTGAGCGTGCCCGCGTAGGCGACCATCCCCTTGACCACCATGCCGACGCCGCCGGGCACGAGCCCCACCAGTTGCCGTGCGACCGCGCGCCAGCCGAACGCTGCGCCCAGCACGCTCGCCAGCTCTGGCATCCGCTGCTTCCAGTCGGGCGCTTTGCCGAACGCCGCCGCCACGCGCAACACCATCAGCAACTGATTTTTGGTCAGCAACACCATGTCTGCCACAGCCGCCGGCGGCGCGAGCAATCCCAGCAGCGGAAATACCGACGGCAACGCCGACATCATCGCCAGCCCAGCGTTCAGCGACGCCACATCCTCCACCAGACGATTGACCACCACCTCGCGCGTGCCGGGCAACACCCGCGCCAGCGCAATCAGCGGGAACTCATGCTTCTGGAAGTGGTCTACCACTGCTTCAATCGCGTCTTGGGGCACTTCCAAAGCGTCGCATCCCAGCACGAAGTCGTACTCCTCGCTTACGGGCGCGTTGAACCGCTTCACATACTCTGCGGCGGTCTGGAGTTGGGGCGCGGTCGCGCCAGCCGTCAACACACGCCACACCGCCTCCACACGGTCTGGATGACCCACCAGCGCGATACGGAACGGCGTGAGCAACTCGCGCTCCACTTGCTTGGGCGACAACTCCTTCGCAATGTTCCACCAGTGCGTTAACTGACCCATTCTCTGTCGTATCATCGTGTCCCCCTAAGGTATACTTTAATAGCATACCCCATCTGCATTTGTGAGGCGAACGATGGCGTTTACAGTGAGCGACTTTGAAGACCTGTTGCGGATACTGAACGAGAACCCAGAGTGGCGGGAACGCCTGCGTCAGGCTATCCTACCGCCTGAGATGGTCGGCATGCCGAATACTTTGAACCAGCTGACCGAGATGGCGCGCGACCTGTTGGAGGCGCATCGTCGCGGGGAAGAGCGAATCACGCAAATCGAAGAGGCTGTTGCCCGGTTGGTGGAAGCCCAGCGTCGCACCAACGAAACCGTCGCTCAGTTGGTGGAAGCCCAGCGACGCACCGACGAAACCATCACTCAGTTGGTGGAAGCCCAGCGTCGCACCGACGAAACTGTCGCTCAGTTGGTGGAAGCCCAGCGACGCGGTGAAGAGCGGCTCAATCAGCTCTCTGAGATAGTTGGCGACTTGGTGCAAACTATGCGCGAAGTGATACGCCGACTGGAACGCTTGGAGAGTTGGCAAGTGGGCGAATCGGGGCGACGCAGCGGCGAACGGTTCGAGCGCGATACACTCGCGCGTGCGCCCACGCTGTTCTTCGGTGGACAAGGCGGGGGCACAGGCGAGCCTCATATCCGCGAGAAGGTCGGCAATTGGCTACGACCTCTGTACCGACAGGGCATCGAAATCCCCCCTCACGACGACCCGCTACTGGCAGATATCATCTGGTGGAAGGGCGATGTCGTGGCGGTAGTCGAAGTCAGCATCAAGGTAGATATGAACGACATCAAGCGCGTTCTCGCACGCACACGCACGCTTCAACAGGTCGGCGTGAACGCTATGCCCGTCGTCATCGGCGAGGAGTGGGATACACCCAACACTGAAGCGTTCGCGCAAGAGAACGGCGTGGAGTGGTATGTGCGTGGCGGTCTATCGAGGGGCTTTCTGGCGTTCCGGCAGTTGAGCGACGACGAGCCAACCGAATAATCACACCATCACGCGCTCTAACTCAGCATAGACGGCTCCTTCGGGGGTGAGCGTGCTGTGCATCAGGCTAATCGCCTGCAGCTCGAAGCGACCGAACTCGGTGGAAGCGAGGCGTTGCGTTGCATCGTACAGCCGTTTGCGCAGGTGGTCGGCGTCGCGGCAGGGCGTCTTGAGGCGCGCCAGCGTG
This sequence comes from uncultured Fimbriimonadales bacterium, assembly GCA_937934465.1. Taxonomy (GTDB): domain Bacteria; phylum Armatimonadota; class Fimbriimonadia; order Fimbriimonadales; family GBS-DC; genus GBS-DC. The sequence goes on from CALGZO010000138.1 coordinate 19,421, forward strand.
ATGTGTGGATGAAACGGCTTGCCCGCTGGCTTGCTTAGCAACTCTCTTTCCAGAGCGCGCGCGATTTGTGTCAGCGGTTCTGCGCCGTCGTCCACGCCCGCCCACAGCACATTCGGGCGGCTCCAGTTCGGGAACGCGCCTATCCCCCGCACAGCGACACTGAACGGCGAGACGCCTCTCCGCGAAGCCTGCATCGCCGCGACAATCGCGCTCACCCGCGATTCGGGCTGCTCCCCCAAGAAGAGCAAAGTGATATGATAGTTGGCAGGGGCGACCCAGCGCACGGCTCGGTCGGGCGCGGCGCTTTGGAGCGCTTGCTGCGCAGTCGCGAGCGCGTCGCGCACCGATTCGGGGATTAGGGCTGCGACAAAGAGGCGCATCCGCCGCGCGTCACCCCCTGATAGAGTAGCCACAGCGCATACTGCGTGGCGCGATATTTCACGGTTTCGCGATCGCCTGCAAACACCTGACGGCGCACGACTGTCGCTGTGGGGTCGCAAACGCCGATGTAGACCAACCCCACGGGCTTCTCTGGTGTGCCGCCTTCAGGACCGGCAATCCCCGTGATTCCGACGCCCCACCAGCTGCCGAGCCGTTCGCGCACGCCCTCTGCCATCGCTCGCGCCGTCGGCTCGCTGACCGCGCCGTGCGCCTCCAACACCGCGCGCGGCACGCCCAACAACGCCTCCTTGAGCTCGTTGCTGTAGCTCACCACGCCGCCCAGAAACACCGCCGAACTGCCCGACACATTCGTAATCCGATGCCCCAGCAGCCCCCCTGTGCAAGACTCGGCTGTCGCAAGGCTCTGACCTGTTTCCGTCAGCTGTTGCACCACCGCCTGCTCCAGCGTGGTCTCATCGACGCCGAAGATATACGCGCCTAATCGTGTGCGCACCTCTTGCTCCATCGCGCTGATCATCGCGTCGGCGTCGGCAGGGTTCTCGGCGCGGGCGGTAATGCGGAAATGCACCTCGCCCAGCTTCGCCAGCGGCGCGAGTGTCGGGTTCTCGCTCTGGGCGAGGTCTTGCAGTTGCGCCTCGGCGTCCGATTCGCCGATTCCGCACAGGCGTAGCACGCGCGAGCGTATCACACGCCCGCCCGTGCGCGCTGCCAAACGGGGCAACACCTGCTGCGACGCCATCGGCTGAAACTCGTTGGGCGGACCGGGCAACGCGACAATCAGCTTGCCGCGCCACTCCGCGTAGATACCTGGCGCAGTGCCGTTCGGATTGGGCAGCGGCTGCGCGCTTGGGGGGCGCATCGCTTGGCGCAGCTGACGGTCGGTCGCTTCGCGTCCCCGTGCAGCGAAAAACGCCTGTATCCGCGCCGCCTCCTCCGAGTCCAAGACTAACGGTTCGCCCAGCACGGCGGCTATCGCCTCGCGCGTCAAATCGTCGTCGGTGGGACCCAGCCCGCCTATCGCAATCACGCCATCGGCGCGTTCCAGCGACTCGCGCAGTGCGCTCACAATCCGTTCCAGATTATCGCCCACCGTACTGCGCCTGTAGACGCCCACGCCTATCTCCGCCAGCCGCGCCGACAGCCACGCCGCGTTCGTATCCACAATCTG
>CALGZO010000139.1 GCA_937934465.1 uncultured Fimbriimonadales bacterium
GGTCGGCACATATAACACCTGCGCTCCCTTCAACGCGACAATCGTGCTGGTAATCGAGTGCCACACATCCTCGCAGATGAGTATCGCCGCGCGACCGAACCGCGTCGGGAATACTTCCAACCTGCGCCCACGCGCGACGAATCGCTCCTCTTCAAAAACGCCGTAAGTCGGCAGGAAGAACTTCTGATGCACATGTCGCAGGTGCATCTGTTCAGGTTTTGGCTCCAAAGTTGCATAGAGCGCTGAGTTGAAATACTCGCCGTCGCGATACTCGTAGAAGCCGACGCAGATGTCCAGCGGACGGTCAGGTTGTAGGTCGGCGTAGAGGCAGGCGAGGTCGTGTGCGAGTTGCTCGGCGGAGATTGCCAGCTCGCGCACGCCGCCCTCGATAAAGTAGCCTGTTGTCGCCGTTTCAGGCAACGCCAACACATCCACGCCCTCCTGAAGCGAGAGGCGCATCAGCTGCCCAATCCGCTCCAGATTGCGCCGATATTGTCCCTTGTCAGGCTTAAACTGCCCGACGCCTACCTTGAACTGGCGTTGCACGCCTGCTATGTCGTGAATGGGCATCTCAAAAGTCCACCGGTCGCAGGTAATACTCGCCAATCGCGGTGGTCGAGAGCATCGCCACAGTCGGCAAGTGCCGCTTCCAGTGCGTGCTGTCCACCTTCTGCTTCACCAGTTGCACATCCTCCGCAGGGAAGCCCATCTCGACGAGGCGTTGGGTCGAGTAGCCCTGCGTGAGGTAATACAGGATACGGTCGGCGCGCTGGTACGAGATGCCGAAGTCGCCCTCGTCGGTCTGACCCACAATCAGGTCGGCGGAGGCTGGCTTCTCCACGATGACCTCAGGCACGCCGAGATGGCGCGCCAGTTGCCACACCTGCGTTTTGAAGAGGTCGCCGATGGGGTTCACGGGCGGGGCGTCGTCGGCGTGCCAAGTGAAGTAGCCGAAGAGCCGCTCGCTCTTGTTGCCCGTGCCGATAGGCATCGCGTGGAGCTTCGCCGACTGGTCGAACAGGATCATCATCCGCATGCGTGCGCACAGATTGCCGACGCGCGTCGGGCTGGCGTCGGGTTCATAATGCTCCAAGTAGGCGTCTACCATCGGCGTAATCTCAATCACGCGATGATGGATGCCCAGCTCGTTCACCACCAACATTCCGTGTTCCAGCGATTGGGGGCTACTGATTTTGTACGGCATCAGAAAAGCGTACACATTGTCGGCGCCGAACGCGCGGGCGCATAGGTAAGCGACGAGCGCGGAGTCCACGCCGCCCGACAGCCCCAGCAACGCCTTGTGGAAGCCGCGTCGGCGTATCACTTCGTCGCGCAGAAACTCCACCAGCCACTCAGCGACCAGCGGCGCGTTGATACGCAACGGCTCGTCGGAGTGGGGGTCGTAAACATTCGCCTGAATCACAGGAAAGGTTTGCATAATCTTCACCTCGTAAATCGGTTGGGATGGAACGGCTCGATGGGCAGTTGCGTTGCGCTGTTGAGAACGATGTCGGCAATCGCGTGTGCGGTGGCAGGCGCCATCAGGATGCCGTGATAGGCGTGTCCTGTGGCGAGATACAGCCCCTCGACGCCCTGCACTGAGCCGATGTAGGGGTTATGGTCGGGCGTATCGGGGCGCAGTCCGACGGTGTGTCCTTGAATGGTCGCGTGGAGCAGGGTAGGGGCGATGCGGGCGAGGGCATGCAGCAGGTGCGCATAGCCCTCAGCGGCGGCGCGCAGGTCATAGCCTGCTTGCTCGCGCGTTGCGCCCAGCAGTGCGGTTCCGTCCGCGCGCGGCGTCACATAGCCCACAGGCGAGGAGAGGATGCGTTGGATCGGGGCAGGGAGGTCGCCCAGTCGCAGGATGAGCCCGCGCACGGGCACGACGGGAGTGTGGATACCCAGCGGTTGCGTCAGAGCGTCCGCCCACGCGCCTGATGCAATCACCACTGCGTCGCCCTCCAGCGAGTCGCCCACAATGCGCACGCCTCGCGCGCGCCCCCCAGCGCATACAATACTCAGCGCGGGGACGCCTTTGTAAAAGTTTACGCCCATAAGTTTAACTGACTGGTGGAGCGCACGCATCAGGCGGGTGGTGTTCACCCAGCCCTCGCTGGGCAGGTAAATCGCCGCATGGATTTCTGGGTTGAGTATCGGCTCCCACTCCAGCGCGTCGCGCGTATCGAGTCGGCGCGCCTGAGGCTCGTACCGACGGATCCATTCTAAACTTGCTGTCAACTGTTGGGCGTCGCTCTCTGAGAGCGCGACGCGCACGCACCCTCCTTGCCGCCACTCGATGTCGATATGGCTGATTGCCTGGAGCGTGTTTGACCAGTCTGGGTACATTTGCAGGCTCGCGAGGTAGAAGGGCAGGGCAGGGGTGTCCGCTGGGGTGAGGCTGAACGGATTGACCATACCTGCCGACGCTGCAGAGGTATGCCCACCTTCAGCGTCGCTGTCGATGAGGATGACTTCCACGCTGCGCTGAAGCAACTCCAGCGCGACAGCGCTGCCGATGACGCCCGCGCCGACAACAATCACACGCACAGTTAGCCTCCTGCCGTCATCTGCACGATTTCGAGGTTGTCGCCATCGCGCAAAGTAATCTCGCCGTAACGGTCGCGGGGCACGATGGTATAGTTATACTCCACTACCACAGTGCGCGGGTCGATACCGCGTTCCTCAAGCAATTGCATGAGCGTAGCGCCGTCGGGCAGCTCGCGCTCTTTGCCGTTGATGCGTACCTGCATGGACGCTTAATTATACCTGATGGGGCTCATCGGGTTCGGCGCGTCGCATCAGCGCTTCGGGGTCCCACACAGCGGTAGGCGTGCTTCGTGAAGTGTTCGCAGACTGGTTGCAACGAGAGGACCTGGTCGCGCCCTGCGCCTGCAACTCGCGAAGCGCGCGGATAGCAGTTCGTGCGTTCAGTGTACCTCGAAGCGAAAAGGGCTGAAGCCAGCGCTCCAGCCCTTGACGCATAGCCTCATAAGCGTATGGTCGCAACCTCCTTATGAGGGCAGGCTTTGCTCTCCATCCGAGAGCATATACAGCAACTTTCGTGCCAAACGGCGTCGGATGAGGGCAGGGTATCCTATGATTATGGGCAAAACCGTATTAATCACAGGCGGCGCAGGCTTCATCGGCAGCCATTTTACCGAGTATATGCTGCAACAATATCCTGACTATCAGGTGCGCGTGCTGGACGCGCTGACCTATGCAGGCAGACGCGAGAACCTCGCCGCCGTTGAGGGCGACCCGCGTTTCACCTTCATTCACGGCGATGTGCGCGATAAGGGGGCGGTGCAGGGGGCGATGCAGGGCGCACAGTTCGTGGTGCATTTCGCCGCCGAAACGCATGTGGACCGCTCGATTCTGAACCCCGACGCCTTCATCACGACCGATGTGTACGGAACCTTCGTGATGTTGGAGACGGCGCGCGAGGTGGGGGTGGAGCGTTTCGTGCATGTCAGCACGGACGAGGTTTACGGCGCAGCGGAGCAGGGCGCGTTCACCGAGAGCGCGCCGCTGCAGCCCAGCAGCCCCTACGCCGCCAGCAAAGCAGGGGCAGATTTGCTCGCGCAGGCGTATCATCGCACCTACGGCTTGCCCATCCTCATCGTGCGCCCCAGCAACACCTTCGGACCGCGCCAGTACCCCGAAAAGCTCATCCCGTTCTTCACCGTGCGCGCCCTGCACGACCAGCCGTTGCCCCTCTACGGCGACGGACAGCAACGGCGCGATTGGCTCTATGTGTTAGACCACGCGCGCGCCATCGACGCTGTGCTACACAAGGGTCAAATCGGGCATGCCTACAATATTGCAGGGGGCAACGAACGCGCCAATATAGAAGTTTCGCGCCTTATCTTGAACACGCTCGGCAAGCCTGAACGCCTCATCCAGTTCGTGCAAGACCGCCCCGCGCACGACCGACGCTACGCGCTGGACGACTCCAAACTCCGCACGCTGGGCTGGCGACCCGAAGCCGATTTCGAGACCGCCCTGCGCGAGACCGTGCAGTGGTACGCGCAACACCCCGAATGGTGGCAGCCGATTTTGCAAGAACAGGCGGAGTATCGGCAGTTTGTGCAAGAGTGGTACAGCCGCAAGGGGGCGACCCCATAACGATTCGAGGACGCTGTAGACATGGTGCGCCTCTTGGAGCGACTGATGGGCAAATCTGCTGTTCACCCGACGCGCCTGATTGTGGGGCTGGGTAATCCCGGCGCGGAGTACGCCCACACGCGCCACAATGTCGGCTTCTGGACGATTGACCTGCTGGCGAAGCGGCACGGCATTGCCCTCAAAACGCGCAGATACCACAGCAAGTTGGGCGTCGGGCAGATTCACGGCGTGGCGGTGGCGCTGGCGAAGCCGCAGACCTACATGAACCTCAGCGGCGAGGCGGCGCGCGCGCTGCTGCACGCCTATCATCTCAAGCCAGAGCAGATGCTAATCGTTTTCGACGACATCTGGCTGGAGCCAGGCGTGGTGCGCGTGCGTGCGAAAGGCTCGGCAGGCGGGCACAACGGCATGAAATCGATTATCGGCGAAGTGGGCACAGAGGCGTTTCCGCGCGTGCGTATCGGCGTCGGGCAGCCCCCAGAAAATATCGACTTAGCCGACTATGTGCTATCCGAGCCGTCGCCCGACGAGCGCGAACGGCTTCTGCACGCCGTGCAACGCGCCGCCGACGCCTGTGAAGCGTGGCTGACCGAACCCATCGAGCAGGTGATGAGCCGATACAATACAAGCGCAGGCTAAAAGACCCAGTTCATACTCGCATCGAGCGAACGCGCCCGATAGCTGAACTGGCTGTACTGTGGGTCTAAGTTCAACTGCTCGCGGAAACGGTAACTCAGCACGAGCGCCCAGTTGCGCGTGATGCGGTACTCGTAGCCGATGTTGAACATCGTGTCGCGTGAGGGCAGGTAGCCTCGAATGTCGGTGCGCTGGAACTCGGCGAATAGGTTCTGGTTGCGCCCCACATCATAACTGATACGCGCGGAGAAGCCCGTCGGCTGCTGCGCGAAGTCGCCCTGACCGCCTTGAAACCCCTCGCCAAACACGCTGCGCGTCTTCATCGCGTATGCGTTCAGAGAAATCGTCCAACGGCGCAGGGGACCGATGTCCGCGCCGAAGGTCAAAAACTCGTTGCTGGAGCGACCCGACGCCGTGAGGAACTGCACATCCTGCCGCGACCAGCTCAAAATCAGCGAGAGCCAGTCAACAGGCATGTAGCTCGCACTCGCGGAAAGCGACTCTTGCGAGCTGTTGGTTTGGAAGTCGCCGAGCGAGCGGTTCTGGCTCCACTGCACATCGAGGGTGAGCGCGTTGGCGGGCGTCCACTGAATGCTTAGGTCTTGCCCCTTGCCGCGCACGCCGAAGTAGGTGTAGCCGCTGAACATCGGCGCGCCCGACGAGAAGCCGTTGCCGTCGAAGCCTGCGCCCCACGGCGAGGTCGGGAAGCTGCCCATCGGTGGAGTAGGACCGCCGAACTGTCGAGAGCGGGGCGTGATGGCGTCGATGTTGAGCCTGCCCGAATCGCTGTCGCGCCAGCGATAGTTGATATTGAGCGTGCTGAGCGGTCGCCACGAGACATCGAGCGTGTAATCGCGCGAGCGGGTGTTCGTCGCAGCGGTGGACTGATTTTGCTGGATATCGCTGGCGGCGGCAGACGCACGCAGGTTCAACACATCACTCACGCGCCAATCGGCTTGGGCGCGCCAGCTGCGAATGCGATAGAACAGGCGCGCGCCGCCGAGACTGCTGAACGAGTTGGCGTTGGACTGCTCGTAGCCCAACGATAGATTCAGGCTCCGCCACGCACGCGCGAGGCTGATCGAGTCGCGCGTCTGATCCGTGCGGCTGTTCGCAGAGCGCGCCGAGTTGGTGTTGCGGTTCAGGGTGAGTTGGAAGCCGTTCGCGGGCGTGTAGTTGTAGGTGTAGCTCTGGATGTCGGTATCGGTGAAGTTTGCAGCGAACGCGCTGCTGAGCGGATTGATGGACGCCACGCGCGAGCGAGTGAGGCTCGCTTGGAAGTTCGAAATAGCGTTGAACCGATAGTTCAGGTCGGCTTGATAGCCGCGCTCGTTGCGACGGAAACCCACCGATTCGATGCTGATAAACTCGGCGGGGATGTCGCGGTAAGTAGCGTTTAGGGTGAGGTTGCCGAAATCGAAGCGTCCGACGGCGGTCTGCGCGACGGCTTCCAAGTTGTTGCCTTGCGCTTGGGCTTTGCTGCGTGCGCCATACCACACGATGTTGCCCACGCGCCCCAGCGGAACGGTCAGATCGACGCCCATCACCTCGCGGTTGCCGCCTATGGTGGAGCTGGGGTCGGGGCGCGGCGTATATTCCACTTGGATAATCACCGTCTGGGGCATAAAGCGGGTGAAGTAGAATCGGTAGGGCAACACCTCGTCGAAGTAGTAGTCGACGCCTTCGATTTGGGGCGCGCCGCCGACCGTGATGATGATGGGGTTGTTCGGGTCGCGTAAGGGCGGGAACTGCAGGTCGTAGGGCACGCTGGGCGCGCCGAACCCGAAGAACTGCTCCTGACGCCGACGCAACGCCGTGCGCACGGTCGATTTTTGCGAGAGCATCGTGAAGCCGAAGTTGTAGCCGCCTCCCAGATTCGTCTCGTAGCGCCAGCCTTCCAGCAGGCTCGGCGCGGCGTTGAAGGCGTAGGTCTCGTAAGTAATCACAATCGTCGAGGTGCGCGGGATAATCATGCCGTCGCGGAAGCGCAGGATGCCCCCGAAGTAGTCGATGGTGTAGTCCTCGCCGCGCCGTTTCTCCACGCCGTCCACCTGCACGCGCTCGCTGCCGTCCACCAGCTGGCTACCCTGCAGGTAGTAGGGGCCGGGGCTGTCGTTGCCTTGAATGGTGATGGTGCGTGCGGCGGCTTTGGTCTCCGAGCGGATGTAGCGCAGGCGGTTGCGTTCCCACTGGAAGTTCGCCGTCGCGCCTTTGAGCGTGCGCTGGAACCCTACCAGCGGGTTCGCGCTCCCCAGCGACGCCGTGATGTCGCCCCACTCCAGCGTCAGGTTCGGCGACTCGTAGGTGTAGGTAATCTGCGCATCGTAGGGGTTGCTAAATCGGCTGTTCGTCCATCGCCAGTTCAGCGTGAGGAAACCGAGAAACTTATTCACGCGGATAGTCATCTCGGTGTTGTCGGTGATGCGCTGTCCGCCCCTGCCGAAGTAGTTCTGGTCGCGAAACGAGGCGGCGTCGCCCTCAATCTGGTGCAGATGGTATCCTATGCTTTTGCGTCCGCTGATGGAGACAGTGCGTTGTACCTCTTGTTGAAAGCTCTCCCAGCTGCGCAGGGCTTGCAGGGCATCGAGCGTGTCGCGTTTTTGGGGGCGCGGGCGTTCGGGCGCGGCGGGCTGCGACGGCTTGCTGGGCGGCGTATCGTCAGGTATCGTTATCGGCGGTATGACGCCTGCGGGGGTGATGAGCGATGGGAGCGTGGTCTGAGCAGCGCCTGCGCCCGTGAGTATCGCCGCGAGCGCAAGCGTCAACACGCCCCTATCGCGCACATAGGGCGCCGCGGCGTGAACACGAGCAACCAGTATCGGCAGTAGACAATCCACCGCCAATTTAGACGCTTGATTTCGTCGTTGCGTATGCTTTGGAGACGCCATTCCTGGAAATAATTATACACAGGCGCGGCTCATCCCTCACGCATCTGCGGGAAGAAGATGACCTCGCGGATGGAGTCTGCGCCTGTGAGCAGCATCGCCATGCGGTCGATGCCGATTCCCAAGCCGCCTGCGGGGGGCATGCCGTACTCCATCGCGAGCAGGAAATCCTCGTCGAACGGGTGCGCCTCCTCGTCGCCTGCCTGACGGAGCGCGTACTGCTGCTCGAACCGCGCGCGCTGTTCCAGTGGGTCGTTCAGCTCGGAGAAGGCGTTAGCGACTTCCTTGCCGAAGAGATAGCCTTCGAAGCGTCGGGTGAAGCGCGGGCGGTCGGGTTCGCGCTTGGCTAACGGTGAGGTGTCCAGCGGGAACCCGTAAATGAAGGTGGGCTGCTGCAGGGTGTCCGCTACCGACTTCTCCAGCACCTTCTCGATGATGCCGCCGATGGTGTCTTTGCGCTCCACATGCACGCCGACCTTCTCGGCGGCTTGCACCGCGCGCTCCAGCGTCTCAAAATCGCTTTCCGTGAGTCCTGTGCGCTCTTGGATTGCGTCCATCAGTCGAACGCGCCGCCACGGCTGGCTGAAATCGACCTGCACGCCGTGCATTTCGAACACGGTCGCGCCGAACACCTGCTCGGCGACAGAGCGGAACATCGCCTCGACCAAGTCCATAATATCTTCCAAGTTGGCGTAGGCTTGGTAGAGTTCGAGCATGGTGAATTCGGGGTTGTGGCGTGTGGAGATGCCCTCGTTGCGGAACACGCGCCCAATCTCGTAGACGCGGTCGATGCCGCCAATCAGCAGTCGCTTGAGGTACAGTTCGAGGGCGATGCGCAGTTGGAACTCGCGGTCGAGGGCGTTGTGGTGCGTCACGAAGGGTCGCGCCGCCGCGCCGCCCGCCATCGGTTGCAGCACGGGCGTCTCCACCTCCAGAAAGCCGCGCTCGTCCAAGAACCGCCGAATCGCGCGCACGATACGGCACCGGGCAATCAGCCGCCGACGCGAGTCGGGGTTCACCAACAAATCCAAGTAGCGTTGGCGATAGCGCTGCTCGACATCGTGCATCTCGTACCAGCGCTGCTCGCCCTTCTCTTTGGGGAACGGCACGGGGCGCACGGCTTTCGCCAACATTGTGAAGGACTGCACATGCACTGTGACCTCGCCCGTGCGCGTCTTGAACACAAAGCCCTGCACGCCCAGATAGTCGCCCAGGTCCCACAGGTCTATGAGGTCGTACTTGTCGCCCTGCTCGTCGGCTTTGAGGTAGATTTGCAGTTTGGCTGAGCTGTCCATCAGGTGCGCGAAGGTCGCCTTGCCCATCTTGCGCAGCGCGACGATACGCCCCGCGACAGAGACCGTCTTGCCCTCCAGCGACTCGTACTCGTCGTGGATGGTCTGCATCGCGTGTGTGATGTCGTATCGCTCGATGGCGAACGGGTCTAACCCCATCTGGCGCAGCTGCTCCAGCTTCTGCAGGCGGATTTGAACTAACTGGCTCTCTTCCTCCAAGGTATGGTGGGTCGGCTCGTGCATGTTCGGAATTGTACCCCGCGCGTGCAACGCTTGGCGCTGGGTTCAGAAACGCTCGTGAATTGAGCGTTTGCCGTGCAAGAGTGTGCGGTAGCCTTGCGCGAGGATTGGCTCTTCGGCGTCGGCGCAGTGCGCGTCGCGGCGCGTCTGTTCAATCTGTCGGTGGAGCGCGTCGGCGGCGGCGCACAGCCACGATTCGGGGTGGGCGGCGTCGCTTTGGAACGGCGCGCCCAGACTGAGATACGCGCGCGGGTACTGGTGATAGCTCGGCTCGATGTGGATTGCCGTCGGGATGAGCGCAGCGTTGGGAACCTGACGCGCCAGCCAGTGCAGCGCACGCTGGAACGGCAGCAGGCGCGTCGTGTCGCCGTGCAGTTTGCCTTCAGGGAACAGCAGCAGCGCGGTTTCGGGCGTGCGCAGGGCAGCCACAGTGCGTCGGATGGCGCGGGCGCGCGCAGCCGCATCGTCGGCGGGGAACGGCAACGCGCCAATCGCGCCGAACGGCGGGAACCGACGATACGACTCCATCCACACCATAAACCGTCGCCCCCACGACCGTATCAGCCAATATGCCAGATAGCCGTCCCACCAGTAGTGGTGGTTGGCGTACAGAATCAGCGGTCTCGGCTCGTCGGGCGGCGCGCCGCGCACATAGACCGCCCGAAAGTGCCCGCGCAGGCTCCGCTCAATTAGCACATCCACGAACCGACGCTGCAGACTCACGAGTGCGCCCGATAGACCCGCCCTTTCCATACAATCACGCCTCGCCGATACCATCGGATGGAACGCGCCAGCGTCAGCACGCCCAGCGCCACACTGCCTGCATAGAGCCAGCCCAGCCCAAACGGCAGCCCCACGACCCGCGCCGACAGCCCGAAGATGACCACCGCCATAATCGCCGCGATGGACGCCCCCGCGCGCAAAGCTGGGAACGCCAACGCTGCTAACGGATACAGATAGACCAACATAAGCATCAGCCCCACAAAGATTGCCATCGGAACCGTGCGACAGATGGCGACGGCGTTTTTGGCGAAGCCGTTCATCGCCTCGCGCAGGGTGGGGTACATCGACACGCGCAGCCACGCCCGCGCGTCCAGCAGATGTACCTGCCCGCGATGACGCTTCACCAACGCCGCCAACGCCACATCCTCCAGCACCGCCCCGCGCACAAACAGATGCGGCAGCCAGCGCGCGTAGTCGGACTTGCGAAATGCGAGGACCTGCCCATTAGCGAACGCGAACGCAGGGTTCGGATGACGCTCTGCCAATCCCAAAGGCAGCAGCGTGAAGACCGAGAACGGAACCATCACTTTGAGCAACGCGACGGGTAGACTGCTCGGCGTGAAGGTGGGGATTGCGCTCACCAAGTGCGCGTCGGTATGGGCGAGGTAGGCGCGCGTGGCGTTCACGAACCCTGCCTCGCAGCGCAGGTCGGCGTCGAGAAACAGCAGCCACTCGCCCTGCGCCCGCGCCGCGAGTTGGTAGCACGCCCAGTTCTTGCCCACCCACCCGTCGGGGCGCGGCGCACTGCGAAACCAGCGCACGCCCAGCCCCGCCGCATGACGCTCCAGCCATTCGGTCGTGCCGTCGTCCGAGCCGTCGTCGCACACCCAGCACTCGACGGCGCACCCCAGCTGCGGCGCGAGGCTCTCCAACAGGCGCGGTAGGTTCTCACGCTCGTTGCGCGCAGGAATCAGAATCGAAAGCGACGCTCGCGCATCCGAACGGCAATCGGTCAGCCGCCGCCGACGCCAATAGAGCAAGTTATACGCCAAAATGCCCAGCTGCACGCTTAGCGTGGCGAAGATGAACGCCCACACCCACAAGGATACCTGCACGCTATATCAGGGGCGTCTTGCCAGGAATCGCCACTTCATCCACAGGCATCGGTCCGAACTCCAGCTGCTCGGCGCGCTCCAGTAGGTTCAGCTTCGACTGGTTGAGCGCGAACTCCCAAGTGACGACCTTGCCTGTATAGGCGGACATGCGCCCCATAATCGCGGCGAGCGTGCTTTCGGTCACGGCGCGGGTCTCGTTAATCGGCTGGTTGTTGCGGATGGCGTTCACCAAGTCCTCTTGCTCTTTTCTGTAGCCGCTGCGCTTGACGCCGTCGTAGCGCCAAGTTTCGCCCCGCGCCGTGATGACGCCGACTGGCTCGGCGACGCCTTCCGAGCCGTACACGCGCTCGCCAATCTGGATGGCGCAGTTGTCGGCTTGGCGGCACATGCTCAGCACTTTGACGCCGTCGGGATACTCGAACTCGACGGCGAAGTGGTCGTAGATGTGTCCGAAGTGGGGTTCCGTGCGGGTTTGGCGTCCGCCCATGCCCATCGCGCGGATGGGATGCGCTCCCAGCACCCAGTTCATCACATCGATGTTATGGATATGTTGCTCCACGATATGGTCGCCTGAGAGCCAGGTGAAGTAGAGCCAGTTGCGCAGTTGCCACTCGGCGTCGCTCCATTCTGGTTGGCGCTCCACATGCCATAGCCCGCCCTGATTCCAGTAGCATGCGCCGCCGACGATTTTGCCAATGGCGCCTTCTTGGATGCGTCGGATGGTCTCGATGTAGTTGGGTTCGTGGCGGCGTTGCGTGCCTGCCACGACGCTGAGCCGTTTTTGGCTTGCCAGCTCGCCCATTTCGAACATCACGCGCGCGCCTGCAGGGCACACGGCGACGGGTTTCTCCATAAACACATGCTTGCCTGCTTGAATTGCCTCGCGGAAGTGGATGGGTCGGAACGCGGGCGGCGTGCAGAGCAACACGATGTCCACGCCGCTGCTGATGACGCCTTTGTAGGCGTCCAGCCCGACAAATTTGCGGTCGCCGAGGTTCAGGCGGTCTTTCTGTTCTTCCTGCAACGCCTGAAGCGAGGCGTTGAGCCGATCTTCGAAGGCGTCGCCCATCGCGTAGAGCTCCACGCTGGGGTGCGCCACGAGGATATCCACAGCGGCGCCTGTACCGCGCCCGCCGCAGCCGATTAGCCCCACGCGCAACTTGTCCGAGCCGTGCGCATGCGCGAACAGCTCCACAGGCAGCGTCGCCAACGCCGCCGCGCCAACCGACGCCTTCAAAAACTCTCGCCGTGTAATGCCATGCTGCGTCATCGTCTCACCTGCGCTGTAATTCTGTTATGCATGGCGTATTCCTGCTGCAGGAATCGCGCTCGGAGTGGCTAATCAGTAGGCACTATGCCTATGCAGAGGATAGAACTGACGGTACCCGATGATGTGACTTGGAAGGCGTATCTGGACGACCAAGAACGCCTCAAAGTGCTGGTGGAGAAGGCAGACCCCGAGCTGTGCCGACGCATCGACTGGTCTCGCCCTGTCACTTTCTTGGACAAGGAGTTGGCGAAGATTGCCCCTGAGAGCGCGACAGGCGTGCAGATTGTCGACAAACTTGTGCGTGTATACCTGCTCGATGGCAGTGAGGAATGGCTGCTGATTCATGTGGAGGTGCAGTCGAACCCACAAGCCAACTTCGAGGAGCGTATCTTTGCGTATTTTGTAGTGATTTGGCTACGCTACCGAGTGCGTGTGGTCAGCCTCGTGATACTGGCGGACGATAACCCCAACTGGCGACCGCACCGTTTTGAGATGGCGACGGGCAAATGTCGCGTGTCGTTTGAGTTCCCGACCGTGAAACTGCTGGACTTGGACGAGCAGGCGTTGATTGACGCGGGCGACCCTGCCTCGTTGATATTGGCGGCGTTTATCCGCGCCGTGCGCACGAAGGGCAACGCCGACCTGCGCTACCAAGCGCGACTGGAACTTGTGGCGCTTGCCTTCGAACGCGGGTATAATGAGGAACAGGTTCGTGAAATCGTGCGATTCTTGGAGAGCGCCATGAAACTACCTGCAGACTTAGAAGATCTGTACGAGAAGACGCTGGACGAGTATCGCAGCAAGCCATCGGGCGCGCTGCTGCTCTCGTCGATTGAGCGCAAGGCAATCCAGCGCGGGTTGTTGCGCGGCTACCGACGCGGTATGCGACGCGGCTTAGAGCGCGGCGAGCAGGCTGGACGCGAAAGCGGGCTGGAATTAGGGCTACAGCAAGGCTTGCA
>CALGZO010000140.1 GCA_937934465.1 uncultured Fimbriimonadales bacterium
TACCCGTCCGCGCAGGACACAACACACCCCTGCGCAACCGATGCTCACGCCCGATGAACTGCAAGACCTCATCGAGACCATCGAACGGCTGAAAAACTTAGACCTACCTGAGGAGGACGGCGAACCGTTGGAAAGCGATTATCATGTGATGCAAATCCCGCTGCTCGACGAACTCGTGCGTCAACACTTGGGCGACACCCAAGACTACTTCTGCAGCGGCAATATGTTCATCTTCTACAGCGTGGAGCAGGCGATTGAGGTCGCAGGCTATGTGAAAGAACGCAAACCCCGCCAGCCACGCTATAAGGGTCCCGATTTCTTTTTGGTCAAAGGCGTGGACGGTCGCAAGGAGCGCACGCGCTGGGTGGTGTGGGAGGAGGGTGGGAAGTACCCTGACTTGATTATAGAGATTATCTCGCCGAGTACGGCGACGAAGGACAAGGAGGTAAATGTGAAGTTTTACGCGCAGGTGTTTCGTGTGCCTGAGTATTTTTGGTTTGACCCGTTCACGGGGGAGTTGGCGGGGTATCGGTTGACGGGGGATGTGTATGCGCGTATAGAGCCGAACGAGCGCGGTTTGTTGTGGAGTGCGGTGTTGGGTGCGTATGTGGGTGTGTGGGAGGGTGAGTGGCGTCAGCGTCGGCGTCGTTGGGTGCGGTTGTATGATGCATCGGGCGCGTTGGTGTTGACGGAGTCGGAGCGTGCGGCGCAGGAACGCCAACGCGCTGAGCAAGCCGAAGCCGAACTGGAGCGGTTGCGAGCCAAACTGCGCGAGATGGGCGTGGAACCCTGAAAGTCGCCCTACTGCGCATCCTTCAAGAGGGCATCTAACCGCTGATGGTGTATACTTATTCCCGATGAGCGCAGTAAAACCCCTCATAGGCATCACAACGAACTGGAAATCGGTTGATGAGATTAGCGGGCAGGTCAGTTTGAACGACGGTTATGCTCGGTCGGTGTTTCGCGCGGGCGGCGTCGCCGTGCTGATTCCGCCCGGCGCGGACGCCCATGCGCTGGCGGAGTATCTGGACGGACTGCTGATTCCTGGCGGCGACGATATCGACCCGAAACATTATGGCGAGACGCTCCACCCGAAAGCCGAGCTGGTCAACGCCGCGCGCTTTGACCAAGAGTGGGCGCTCTTGGAGGCGTTCGAGCCGACGCGCAAGCCGATTCTGGGCGTGTGCTACGGCTGCCAGCTGCTGAATGTGTGGCGCGGCGGCTCGCTGTACCAGCACCTGCCCGACCTGCCGCAAGTCCGCCTTCCGCACCAGCGTTCCAGCCCCGACGAGCCGTTCCCCCGCCACTTCGTGCAGGTGGAAGGAGGCACAAAGTTAGCGGCGATTGAGGGGCAGACGCGCTTCGAGATTGTCAGTGCGCACCACCAAGCGGTGCATGCGCTCGGTAAAGGCTTAGTTGCCGCCGCCTACTCGCCCGACGGCGTCATCGAGGCGATTGAAGACCCGACGCGCCCGTTTTTCATCGGCGTGCAGTGGCATCCGGAGCGCGACCCCGACGCGCCCGCAACGCGCCGCCTGTTCGAGGCGTTCGTTGAGGCGTGCCGCGCCCACCGACGCGCCTAAACCCGCACTTTTGCGATAACGCGCCCGCAAACGGACGCCATAATCTCCCTGTAGCATTCCCAAACGGGGAGGTGAGATGTATGTTCTCGGCAATCGCGATCGCGCTCGCGGTCGCATGTATCGTGGGCGCATACAGCCTACTGCGCGATGCGCTCGACGAGGTCTGGTAAAGCGTCGTAAAAGTTTCGAGTCGCCTTGCGGTCAAAGCGGTTCCACGACGACCAGTTGTGCCAGTTGCGCGTCGAGGGCGACGCTCGCCATGCCCAGTCGCACGACATACGCGGGGAAGCGTTGCTGCAAATGGATAACTGCGCCGGGCATGATGCCCAGCACGCTCAACTTACGCCAGTGCCCATCGTGGTCATGGACGACCCGTACGATGCGCGCCTGTGCGCCCCTTGGCAGCTGCGTCAGCGGGACGGCTCCGTCCCCTGACGCTTGCGCCGCGCCCAGTTCACGAGGTTCTGAATCCATTTTGGCTCCTGCGGCTGTTCGTAGCCACAACGCGGGCACTTCACGAGTCGGCATCCGCCGAACGCGGCGCAGCCACGACAGGCTTTCTGGATGCCCTCTTCGGTCAACTCGTGCCCGCAGAAACTGCACCGCATCATAGCTCTATCCCCCACACGCTCAGCGCACGGCTCAGCGCGAAGCCCACCCCGAACGCCGTCGTCAACGCTATCGTGAACATCGCCAACGCCGTCTTCCAGCCGCGCTCTTTGAGCGTCACCAGAAACTGCGCCACGCACGGCACAAACAGCGTCAGCGTCACGGCGACCACCAACACATCGTTGCCCGACAGCAAGCCTTTTTCCTGAAGGTCGTACAAGCCCGCCGCGCCGTAGTCGCGCCTGAAGAAGCCGAACAAAAACGCCACGCTCGCCTCGCGCGGCAGCCCCAGCAGCTGCGTCAACGGCGCAAGCGCACGCAACACCCCCTCGAACAACCCCGTGAGCTGACCCACCCATATCAGCACGCTCGCCACAATAAACAGCGGCAACACCTCCATAAAGTACCACTGCAGGCGCGCCAGCGTCTTGAGCAAGATGTTGCTCACACTGGGCAGGCGCATCGGCGGCATCTCCATGTAAAACGGCATTGGGCGTCCGGGCAGTACCTGAGCCGCAAGCCACCCCGACACGAAGAACACACAAGCAATCACGCCCGCCCAAATCGCCAGCCCCAGCGGATACGCCGCCAACAACGCCAACACCACCCCCAACTGCGCCGAGCAGGGAATCGTCAGCGTCAACAAAAAAGTGGTCAGCACCCGCTCGCGGCGAGTCTCCAACACGCGCGTCACGACCGTCGCCATCGTGTCGCACCCGAACCCCAGCACTATCGGTATCACAGCGCGACCGTTCAGCCCCAACGCCTTAAACAGGCGGTCAATCAGCATCGCCAAGCGCGGCAGGTAGCCCGTATCTTCCAAAATCGCGAACACGAGAAAGAAAAAAGTCACTATCGGCAGGATTAGCGCAATCGCGTAGGTCACGCCGAGCGTCCACACGCCGTACTCGCCCACCAGCAGCTCCTGAATCGGCGTCCAAGGCACGATTGAGCGCACCCACTGCTCCACAGCAGGGTTGATATACGCGCCGAACAGTTCCTCCTCGATGAGCGCCACAACTGTACCTGCGCCGAACACGCCCACGAACTGATACAGCCCGAAGTAAAGCACCAGCGCGAGGATGGGCAAGCCTGTCCAGGGATTCATACAGAGTGCGCCGACCCAGTCGGCAAGGGTGCGCGTGCGCGGCGCGCGCCCGACCTGCATCACCTGCGCCGCCAACTGCTGGCTCCACTGTTGCCGTCGCTGATCGATTTGCCAAGCGAGAGGCGTCTCGCCTGCGTGTTCCAGCTGCTCTTTGATGTGTCGGATTTGCTCGAGGGTATGTGCATTCTCTTGCGCCTGCGCTTCGTCCCAGATTTCCGCGTCATCTTGCAACAGCAGCAGGGCAATCGTTCGGTGGCTAAGCGCGTAGTCGCCGCGCAATCGCTCGCTAATCTGCTCGATGGCTTGCTCAATCGCGGCGGGGTAGGTCAGCGTTGGCAAAGCGTTCATAGATAAGCTCCTTCAGCGCGTCGACGCCCTGCCCCGATAGCCCCACGGTCGGCAGCACGGGCGCGCCCAGCTGACGCGCGAGCGCGTCTATCTCAATACATACGCCCGCGCTTTCCAACTCGTCCATCATATTCAGCACGACCATCACGGGCGCGCCCGCCTCCATCAACTGCGCAGTGAGAGGCAACATCCGCGCGAGATTCTTGGCGTCAATCACATGCACCACCAAGTCAGGGCGGTCGCGCAAGAGAATGCGCCGCGCCACACGCTCCTCGTCGGTAATCGGCGTCAGCGAATACATCCCTGGCGAATCGATAATCACAAACTCGCGCCCGCGATAGCGCATCAGCCCGCGCGCGACCTCCACCGTCGTGCCCGGATAGTTCGAGACCGTCACATAGCGTCCTGTCAGTTTGTGGAACAACACGCTCTTGCCCACATTTGGACTGCCTACCAAAAGTATGGTCGGTCTCGCATGCTCGCGCGCCTGCCTGCGCATAGACTCCTCGACTACCGTGATTGTCGGCATTTTCCATAAATATACCTCTTAGCGTGGCTAAATATCAAGGGGTACGGCGATTGCGTGCGCGTGTGAAAGCAGTGGTGGTGGGGCACTGGCAAGGGGGACGGGTATGGGTGGTGGGGACAATCGGGCGGTTTTGTATCTTTTTGTGTGCCCCCCCCGATTTTTCGAGCATCCTCGCCAGCCATATAGAGATGCGCCAAGCTCTGATGCAAATAGCGGCGGGACTGCCCGTCGAAAAGCTCATCACGCACCGCCTGCCGCTGGAACGCGCCCTCGAAGGCTACGCGCTGCTACGCAAAACCGTGCAAAGTCGTAAGTTCGGAAGCTCCTCAATTCGTTAGTTCCTCTACCACTTGCTCCAACAACTTCACCTGTACAGGCACAGGGAAGGGCTGATAGGGTTCCATATACACATAAGATAGCCCGACCACAGGTTCGTTGAGAATGAAGTCTGAAATCGGCTCAGCGAAGGCAACTTTCGCTTTTTTCAACGCTTTCACATCTTCTTCGCTGCTGACATGCTTAACCAAGAAGTTCTCTGTTTGCGCAAGTATCTCCATCGGGATCCCGCTGGGCGTTTGAGTAGAGTAAAGCATACCTATCCCATATTTCCGTCCCTCACGCGCAATCCGATAGAAAACATTACTGGGCTGTGCGAGCAAGTTATGCGCCTCCTCGATCACCACTAACACATCGGTTTTTTGCTGCCCTGAATCCTCGCCAGCTCCAAGAGTGTATCTTTGGAGCGCCTCGTCGAAGAGTCGGGCTGCAACCCGCGAACTGATAAACTCGACTTGTTCGGGGCGTAGCGTAGGTAAATCCAAAATCACAACCTTCCCACCAATCGCCTCTTTTACAGATTGCTCTATAAAGTTCTCCACTTCTCTGTTTGTGTGGAGACTTCTGAGGAAGGAAAGTCGCTTAGCGTATGTAAAGAGATCTCTCGCTCCACTGCCCTCTTCAGCACTGCCCTTTTTTGATTGGTTTTGCTGTGCCTTTTCAGTGAGCTTTTGCGTCAAGAAACCGTCAGTGGAGCAGAAATCGTCTTCTTGTGTTTTGTATTCATAAGTTTCTTCATTATATTGGACTCTGAACCGTTCCTTCGGCTTTAGCCCTGCTTTCAAGAGGGCGCCGTACACATACGCCATTCTGTTCGGTATAGTTTTCCAATCACCGTTTTCTGGGTGTAAACCAGCGTGCGCAGCTTCCAGGTACTGAGGTGCCTTCCCTGTTTGAAGAATCTCTCTTTGATACGCCAACTCGAGCGCAAGATATGGATCCGTGTAGAAATTGATTTTCATGGGGCGGACTTCGTAGAACTCATTTCCTGAAATTCCTTCACGGTTGGTGAACCATACAATCTGGTGGCGAATATTTAGTTTTTCGAAGGCTTCGATTAACCCCATGGCTGTTCCCGAAACGGTTTGGGAAGCATACTCCCCGTTCAAATCAAAAATCAGCATACCGGCCTCGCGAAAATAGTACTTGAGCAAGAGCAGGACGACTTTATTTTCGTTGCTTTTTCCGAAGCCCGTTTTGCCGAAGTTGGCTGTTCGTCGTCCGTGAAAGTCGCTGACATCCACATATTTTTTGACTTCATGGAGCTCGCCTTTGTCATCGCTCCCCACGCGCAGATAGCCGATATCGGTGCGGTGCAGTTGCTGATCGCACTGTGTGGGTTGCAAACTCACATTAATCAGAGCTTGCAGCTCCTCCTCGGTTAGCGTGAAAACACTGGTATCTAAAAGCGAGGGCACAGAGCGCGTCGAAGGATAGAATGTAACTGGGCTTGAACTGCTATGAGTGTCTCCGAAGGTATACTCACCCAAGATAACTATCTCGTAATGGAGAAAATTTATATTCTTAGCGGTATGCTCGTCCCATTCACCTTGAGCTTGTTCTTTATTCAGATTTTTTAGGGCCAGTGCTTCAGCGTGGGCACTATAGGTTATGGGGCGATAGAAGCAGTTAGTAACCATACCGAGATAATCTGATTCCACCCCGTAGTATCCACCCTTATGCACCCTAACCAACTGCCCCATTCTGAGCGCGCTCGTCTCGAGCTCACGATAATCCAATGCTAGGGTAATATAAGTCCTGCCATTCTCCGTGCGAATGTCCACGACGAAGCCAACAGGCATGCTTCACCTCCTGAATACGGGGATACTTAGCTCTGATCGCTGCTTTATCTGTTCTCGAAGTTCATTTTCCACAATTCGGCTGACTTCGCCAGAGATAGATGCTTGCTCATGAGCTTCTGAGACGAGCGATATCGAGCCGTCATATAGCACTGTACGGTATTTAAACAGCGTGCTAACTATTTCTTTTAAAATACGATCATCTTCTGAAAGGTAGTAGGGGATGTCGAAGGTAATTACTCCCTGCAACGGAGCAAATGTTTCTGGGAAGAATTTGCCAATGTATCGGTGTCCAAACACGAAGCTGCCATTATACTCTGGGTTCCACTGGCGTTCGAAGGCGAAGGTATATTTCATCAGTTCGTCCGGGACGCGGAAGTAGATAAGAGCTTGCTTCCCGTGCTGCTCAATCCACTTATGGATTACCATGGCAGGTATGCCTTCGTACAGTAATTTGGTGTTTTTGACTATACCTACAAGTCGCGTTTGATGCTTCTTAAAGTATTCTTTAAGCTTAGTCACAAAATTTTCTTTCACCCCGTGTTGTTCCAGTCGCCCGTCCCGAACAATCGCGACTTTGATTCCGACTTCTTTGTAGCGCTTTGCCACCGAAACGATGTATGCCCACTCCAGCACGCTGCGCACGATGTTTGTAAAGCTTTGCAAATCCTTGTAGATATGGTCTCCTAAGTCCTCAAGAGCAACTTGTGTCTCTGCGGAGAAGGTGTTTAGAGGCTCTTCATTGAACCATGCCTTCAGTAAGGCTTCCCGTTTTTGACGAAGCGCCTCGCTGGCTTGTGTATTTTTGTGGAAATCGAACAACTCATAGTTCTTGATTACCTTAACCACAGGTTCGGGTTGTTCTTCAAGGTCGTCACTGTACGCGCATACCCTAATCATACCGAGACTGATTTCTCGGAATTCAGGAAATAGTAGGGAGCTGCCGCCATCTACGGCAATAGAGACGAGTCGGTAACTCGTAGATGCAGGCGTGATGCGCTTCACAGACGAATCCTGGAGACTGCCAGCAAGTTTCTCGATAATCTGTTTTATTTCCTTGAACTGCTGGTAGTCTTCATCGCGCATCTGACTTAGAAAGTCAGATGCACCCAGCGGGTTATTCATCTGTTTTGCGTAGGGCATACCATCCTCCATCAATAGGTGTCCGCATAGTGGGGGCTTTCCCACAATTGACAGATTCTATGATACTCGATAGATGACAGAATCTGTTCTCCCAGTGTTTGTTCGACTGCGCGCAATCGGCGCAGAATCTCAAAACGCGCCTTGAGCGTGAGTCTGCCCCAGTCTCCGTTCGGCTTGAGGACTCGGTTTTGGGGCTGTTTGGCGAACTCCACAAGCCAGTTGCGAAACTCCAACAGAGGGGCAAGATCTTCACGCTTTTGAACAATCCGCTGCATCGTTCTGTCTTGGGAAATCACCGAGCATGTCCAGCATCCAAAACGCGTTTCGCGACCCTGATAAACCTCAAACAGTCCGCGCGTTGGATAGCCCCACGCGGGCGCGATGAAGTTGAGAAAATCCCACACTTCGCATTCGCGCCAGACGAGGATGGGAGAGAAGTATCCAAGTTGGAGGCGTTGGCTCTCTTCGTACCAGACGCCTTGTCCGCATTCACCGCCGCGAGCGCAGGAGAGTTGGAGACGCAGGTCGCGTGCGTCCGATTCCCCCAAACGAACGCCCGTAACAATCAACGGGCGTTCCGCAGACGAGAAGTTTCGTAGGTAGTCTTCCACAGGCTTTATCTTCAACCGACGAGTGCACCAGCGGAAGTGCTGGTGGGGGGGGGGATAGCCCTTGCCGATAAGCTGCACCCAGAAAGAATCTTCAACGGCAGGTCTGAGTTCGGTAATCTGGGCGCGTTCGGCGGCGCGGAGCCAGTCTAAAAAGCTGCGGGCAAAGTCGCGAAGGGTGGGAATCTCAATCCCTGTGTTGCAGTAAAGCACTTCCAGCGTAAAGCCATGGGCCTTAGCGGCTTCGGCGCAAAGCACCAACGCAGTCGTGGAGTCTTTTCCGCCCGAATACATCACCAGCCAGCGCGTGTAGCCACGTTCCACCATGCGTTGAATGCCTTGGCAGGCACGTTCTATCGCGTCTTGTAGGCGGTCGACGCTTGTGGGCAGTTCTGCTGAGAGCGCGTCTTTGAGCAGATCTTGGAACATGTGATGTATCGATTCGCGTTTTCGGAAAATGTTCCTGCTCGATTTCGTCGGCGAGGACGCCGACGCTACGCTGAGGGCGTTTCTCAAGGGGGGTTGACACACTCCCAACCTTTTGGAGTATAATTTGCCTTAGAGAGTGATTATCCACAGGAGAGAGCCGATGAACCGATTGGCGATAGGGCTGAAGCAGGCAGGGTTGCGCCTGACCCCACAGCGCGTGGCGATATGCAAGGTGCTGGCGGAGAGCAAAGACCATCCGACTGCGCTGATGATTTACCACCAACTATTGCCCCAGTTCCCCACGCTCAGCTTGGCGACGGTCTACAAGACGCTGCATGTGCTGAAGTCGATGGGGTTGGTGCATACGCTGGGCGACGCGGGCGACGGCGCGGAGCATTTCGACGCCGACCTAACGCCTCACATCAATCTCGTGTGTATCCGATGCCACAGCGTGATAGACTTCGACGAGCATCTGATAGAGGCGGTGCAGCAGGCGGTCGCTGAGCGGTCGGGCTATGAGATACAGGGCGCGCGGATTGTGTATTATGGCTTGTGCCCCGACTGCCGTGCGCAGGACGCGAAGGAGAGTGCGTGATGGGCGTGATTCGTTATCTGCGCAAGCGCGCGGCGGAAGCCGACTCGTGCGTGGATGAGATGGCAAAGGTCGCAATCTCGACGCGCGGGCTACATCGCGTGCGCTATCGGTACAAAGAGGACGCCGTTGAGTTAGAGTACGACTCGGACACGCTCAGCGCGGCGGAGGCGCAGTCCGCCGCCGAACCGTTGCTGCGCGAGTTAGGCGTGCGTATCCCCACTTGCGGTCTGCGCGACCCTGCGAACGGCGTGTGCGAGGCGTGCCCCAGCGTGGCGCAGCACGGCAAACGCTGGCAGGTGAACGGCGTCGCCTACCGCGCGAGCTTTGACGGCGAGACGCTGCTCATCGAGCAAGAGGATGCCCCCAAAGCAGCCACCGACCGTCTCCTGCGCCGTGTGAAAGCGATTGAGCGTCCCGCGCCGCTGTGGCAAAGCCGCGCGTTCTGGGAGCCGCTGCTGTCGGCGATTACGCTGCTGATGGTTATCGTGGGCGGGCTGCTGCGCTGGCAAAATTATGGGGGGGCAGCCAACTTCGCCTACACTGTCGCCTACCTCGCAGGGGGCTACTTCGGCGTGGTGGACGGCTACCAGACCCTGCGCGAGCGACGGCTCGATGTCAACTTCTTGATGATTGCGGCGGCGATTGGCGCAGCGTTGGTGGGCGAGGCGCCCGAGGGCGCGACGCTGCTGTTCCTGTTCTCGCTTTCGAACACGCTGCAGAACTACGCGCTGGCGCGCAGTCGCCGCGCCGTACGCGCACTGATGGCGTTGCAGCCCGAAGTCGCCACGCGCCTCACTGCCACAGGCGCGGAAACTGTGCCTGTGGAAGAGCTCCAAGTGGGCGACCGCGTGCTGACCCGCCCCGGCGAACGCATCCCCACCGACGGAGTCGTGCTGCAGGGCGACTCGCATGTCGACCAGTCGCCCATCACTGGCGAGAGTACGCCCGTGCATAAAACTGTCGGCAGCACGGTGTTTGCAGGCACAGTGAACGGCAACGGCGTGCTGGAGATTGAAGTGCGTGCGCCCGCGACGGAGACCCTGCTCCATCGGATTATGCAACTGGTGGAGCAAGCGCAGGAGCAGAAGGCGCGCACCCAACGCTGGCTGGAGCGGTTCGAGCAACGCTACGCGCTGGGAGTGATTGGGGGGGCGGCAGCCGTCGCGGTCGGGTTGCCCCTCATCGGTTGGAGTTTCGCCGACGCCTTCTACCGCGCGATGACGCTGTTGGTGGTCGCCTCGCCCTGCGCGTTGGTCATTAGCACGCCCGCGACGCTGTTGAGCGCCATCGCCAACGCCGCCCGACGCGGCGTGCTGTTCAAGGGCGGCGAACCGATTGAACGGTTGGCGACCGTGCAAGCCGTCGCCATCGACAAGACAGGCACGCTAACCACAGGCAAACTGGAGTTCACCGACCTCGTGTTGATAGGCGACGAGCCGCGCGCGTGGCAGGTGATTGCCGATGTGGAGTCGCGTTCGGAGCATCCGCTGGCGCAGGCGTTGGCGCAGGCGGCGCAGGCGCACGGCTACGCCCCTCAACCAATCAAGCGCGTCGAGGCAGTGCCCGGCAAAGGCATTCGCGCCACCCTAAACGATGGAACGGAAGCGCGAATCGGCAACCTGCGCCTGTTCGAAGACCTCGCCGTGCCCGAGCCCGTGCTGCAGGCGGTGCAGGCGTTGCGTGAGGCGGGCAAGACGGCGATGGTGGTGTGGGCAGATGGGCAGTTCCTGGCGGTCGCCGCCGCCGCCGACACAGTGCGCCCCGAAGCGTCGCAAGCCGTCGCGCAGCTGCGTGCGTTGGGCGTGCCCTGTATCGCGATGCTCACAGGCGACGCCGAGCCAATCGCCCGCGCCGTCGCGCAGCAAACGGGAATCGATCGGGTCTATGCCGACCTGCTTCCGCACGAGAAGTTGGAGACGCTGGATCGGCTGAGCGCGGAGTTTGGCGCGACGGCGATGGTCGGCGACGGTGTGAACGACGCGCCCGCGCTCGCCGCCGCCGAGGTGGGCGTCGCGATGGGCGCAGGCACAGATGTCGCCTTAGAAACCGCCGATGTCGCACTCGTCGGCAATCACTTGATGCACCTGCCCTACGCGCTTGCCCTCAGCCGACGCGCCATGCAGGTGCTGAAACAGAACCTCATCTTCTCAACGGCTGTGATTGTGGCGCTGGTCATCCTTACCTTCACGGCGAACCTGCGCCTGCCCCTCGGCGTGGTTGGGCACGAGGGTAGCACGCTGATTGTCGTGCTGAACGGGTTGCGCCTGCTGTGGTATCGCCCCCGCGAAGCAGGGTAGAATCTGCGTGTGATCCAGCATCGGGTTGTGGGGATGGACCCTTACATCGAGGCGCAAGCGTGGCGCGACTTCCACGCAGAGATGATTACAGGAATCCGCGCCGCGCTGACGCCCTTGCTAACGCCCAAGTATGCCGCGCGCATCGAGGAGCGAATCTACATCGACGAGGAAGTTGCTGCGCCCCAGACGCGCTACCCCGATATCGCCATCGAGACAGCGCAGCCCGACGCGCCTCACGCAGGCGTCGGGGTCGCCGCCGCAATCCAGCCTGCCCTACTGAGCGTGCCGATGACCACAGAGTATCGCGAGCGATTCCTCGAAATCCGCCTGTTGCCCAACCGCCAGCTCGTCACTGTAATCGAGCTGCTTTCGCCGACGAACAAACGCGCAAACTCCGTAGGCAGGCGAGCGTACCTGCGCAAGCGTCGCCAAGTCCTCAACGCGCGTGTGAATTTAGTGGAGATCGATTTAGTCTTGCAAGGCGAGCGCATGCCCACCAATGAGCCACTGCCAGAGGGCGACTACTTTGCGCTGGCGGCGCGCGGACAGCAGTTGCCGATAGTGGAAGTATACGCTTGGAAGCTGGGTCAGCCGTTGCCGACCATCCCCATCCCGCTCCTGCCAGACGACCCTGACGCGCCGCTGGATTTGCAAGCAGTGTACGAGAGCGTCTATCAGCGCGCTCGATACGATGTGCAGCTGGACTTCTCGCAGCCGTTGCCCCTCCTCACAGCCGAGTGAGTTGGGCATGCGGGTAGGCGGTTCGGCTTGTCACATCTCCTGTAGGAGCCGTAGCATCGCTCGGTCTAACTGGCGTCCGCGCCAAGGCTCATACGCCACATCGGCGCGGTCGCTGTCGAGGATGCCAAATGCGCCTCGGAAGTTCCACAGCGCCCAGCCCCAGCCCGCCTGCTTCCAGAGCTCCAGCAGGTCGCGCATCCAAGCCATCACCACCGCGTGGGGCGTATGTTTATACGCGCCGAACTCGCCGACCATCACCCCTACTCCCTTCTGTTCGAGGGCTTTCCAACGGGCGTAGTAGGCGTCCCACAGGCGTTGCTTATCCCAGAGCGTTTCGCCCTCGCGCAGCGGATACTCGGTCGGCGGAGACCACCTATCTGCGCCTTGCACCCACTCGGCGCGGTAGTGCGTCAGTCGGAACGGCTGATACCCCCGCGTCGCCTGCGCGACCTGCAGCGGAATCAGGTCCTCGTTCGGCGCGCCGCCCCAATCGCGCCCATCACAGACGATTAATCGGCGCGAATCTTCCTTGCGAATGGCTTCCACCACGCGCTCGACCACCTTGCGATGCGACTCGGCGTCCACATTGCTCGGCTCGTTGAACAGGTTGAAACTCACCTGACGGTTAGGGACGCCCTGATACCGCTTGGCGAACTGCGTCCAGTGGTGGGCGCATAGTTTCTGGGCGTCCTCGTCTTTCCAGAGGTTCAACCGTTCAGGCGGCGAGGCGACGGTGTAGCCCGGCGCGCGATGGAAGTTAATCTGCACATGGATGTTGTACCGCTCGCCGAACCGCACGGCGCGGTCGATCTCGCGCAGCTCCTGCTCGCGTAGGCGATAGGGATTGTCCGCGTCCGTCCAGATACGATAGTCCAACGGCAACCGCACGAAGTTGAAGCCGAGCTCGGCAATCCACTCGAAATCCTGCTCCTCGAACGGCTTGTTGCTCCACTCCAGCCCGAACTTATTCAGCAGGTTGAACCCGCGCCAGCGCGGCAGTTTGCGCGGCGTCGGCTCTGGCAAAGTCGCACGCTGTTGCATAGTAGCGCGATTCTACCCGTTGGGGTATCCTATCGGCTCGATGCGATGGTTCTGGTGTTGGGCTGTTAGCGCAGGCGTGTTGGCAAGCGCGTCTCCTCAGTCGTTGCCGTCGTCGGTCGCGCTCACACGGCGCATGGGGCTCGAAGGGCGCGTGATGTGGGTGGACGCCACCGCGAACCTCAACTGGCTGATAGACCGCGTGCAGGTGCAGCAGTTCGTGCGCCGTTGCCGCGCGGTAGGAATCAACCTGATAGTGCTGGATGTCAAGCCTATCAGCGGGCATGTGCTTTACAACAGCCAGATAGCGCCCAAACTCACCGAGTGGCGCGGCGTGCAGGTTCCACCCGACTTGGATGTGTTGCAGATGTTTCTGGAAGAGGCGCACGCCGTCGGACTGGAGGTGCATGCCAATATCAATGTGCTGTCGGAGGGGCACAAGATGTTCAACACGGGTCCGGCGTATGAGCGAGCCGACTGGCAGATGGTCGCCTATTCGCGTCGGCGCACGCTGGTGCTGCCTGACGGCTCGCGCTATGATTTGAATCGGTTCGACACAACGCCGCCGCCCGATGGGATTGCAGCGTATCGGCGCAACCCTGCGCCCCCGCCGCCTGCAGGACGCAACTGGGCATATGCGATACTCACCGATGACCTGCGCGTGCAGGCGGTGGTGGACGGCATGTTCGTCGCGCGTCCGCTCACGCCGCCCGAGAACGGCTGGATACTCGTCGCCGACGGTCAAGCGGCGCAGAACTTGGAACGGCTCAGCATGCTCGGAACCCCGCTCACCCTGCAGACGCAGCCCATCCTGCAACCGATTGCCGAATCGGACACGGAGGGGATTGCCGTGTTTGTGAACCCGCTCCACCCGGAGGTGCGCACGCGGCTACTGGCGATTATCCGCGAGATTTGCCAGAACTATCCCATCGACGGCTTCGTGCTGGATCGGATGCGTTGGGCGAATGTGTATACCGACTTCTCGGAGCGCACGCGCGCGGCGTTCGAGGCGCAGTACGGGCGCGTGAACAACTGGCCCGACGACATCGTGCGCCCACCCGTCCTGCCGCGCGAGGGCTACGAGCGCGGTGTGCGGTTCGCGCAGTGGGCAGAGTTCCGCGCCAGCGTGATTCGCGACCTGCTGCGCGACATCCGTCGCGTCATCGAGTCCGTGCGCCCGATGCCCATCGGCGCGTATGTGGGCAGCTGGTATCCCATCTACTTTGAACTGGGCGTGAACTGGGGCAGCGATAGCTTAGCCCGTCCCTACGGCTTCGTCAGCCCCGAATATCGGCTCACCTCCTACCTGTACGATATGGACTACCTGATGCCCGGCGTCTACTACAATATCCCCTTCATGAACGAAGCTGCGCTGTACGACGGCGACGAGATACGCACGGTGGAAGGCATGACGCGCCGCGTGATGGATTGGACGAACGGCGACCTGTTCGTCTACGCGGGGATATACGCGCTGGATTATCGGGGCGACCCTGCAGGTTTTGAGCGGGCGATTCGCGCCGCGCGGCTCAACTCGCACGGCGTGATGCTCTTCGACGCCTCGCATATCGTGCAGTGGGATTGGTGGGACGCCATCCAGCGCGGGTTGGGCGCGTCCGAAGGCTCCGACACGACGCTCGCGCCCCATCAGCTGCCCTCGCTCCTGCCAAGTCTGCGCAACGGGGGCGGCGGCTCGTGAGGTATAATCCGTAGGGGTGAACACCATGCCGCGCTACAAAATTCTCACCTGGGGCTGCCAGATGAACGAGGAAGACTCCGAGCAGATGAGCCTCTACCTGCAGGAGCGTGGGTACGAACCTGCCGAGACGGTGGAGGACGCCGATGTGGTGCTGCTCAACACCTGCTCGGTACGGCGCAAGCCCGAAGATAAGGTGTTCAGCACGCTGGGCAGTCTGCGCTCGCTCAAACAGCGCAAGCCCCATCTGGTGATAGGCGTGTGCGGCTGCATGGCGCAGCTGCGCGCGGACGAAATCCGCCAAAAAGCCCCCCATGTGGATATGATTATCGGCACGGCGCATGTGGCGCAGGTCGGCGCGCTGGTGGAAGAGGTGGTGCAGAAACGCCGACTCGCGATGCGGCTCGAACTGCCCGAACGCAAAGGCGCCATCGTCACCGACATCCCCCAACGCAAAGTCGACCGCCAGCCGAAGTTGAAGGCGTTCGTGCCCATCCAGTACGGCTGCGACAAGTTCTGCACCTTCTGCATCGTGCCCACCACGCGCGGGCGCGAACGCAGCCGACCTACCGCCGATATCCTCGACGAAATCCAACGCCTCGCCGAGCGCGGCACAAAAGAGGTCACACTGCTGGGGCAAACGGTCAACTCCTACGGCAAGAACCTATTGGAGGGGCGCGTGCCCTTCGCGCGACTGCTCAAACTAATCAGCGATATTCCCGGCATCGAGCGCATCCGCTACACCTCGCCCTACCCACGCGACTTCCGAGACGACCTGATCAACGCCATCGCTGAACTGCCCAAAGTGATGGAGCATGTCCATCTCCCGTTGCAATCGGGCGACAACGAGGTGCTGAAGGCGATGCGCCGCCTCTACACAGTGGAGCTGTTTGAAGAGATTGTCCACAAACTGCGCGAGCGCGTGCCCGGAATCGCCATCACTACCGACATCATCGTGGGATTCCCAGGCGAGACCGACGCGCAGTTCGAGAACACACTCAAAGTGGTGGAGCGCGTGCGCTTCGACGGCGCGTACATGTTCGCTTACAGCCCCCGTCCGGGCACGCCTGCGGCGGAGATGGAGCGTCAAATCCCGCGCGCGGTCAAGCAGGAGCGTCTCCAACGGCTCATCGACTTGCAAAATCGCATCACTTGCGAAATCAACAGCGCGCAGGTGGGGCGCGTGTTCGAGGTGCTGGTGGAGGGACCCAGCCAGAAAGACCCGACGAAGTTGGCAGGTTTCACGCGCGAGAACAAGATGATGCACTTCGTGGGTTCACATGACCTAATCGGTCGGATTGTGCGGGTGCGCGCCGACGAGGCGCACCTGTGGGGGTTCTACGGCACTGTGGTTCCGACGGCGCAGTAGGAATTCGGCGCGGCGCGTGGAATAGGCGGTTTGATGAACCGTTGGCTAATCCGACTGCTGTTCGCGCTGGCGGTGGGCGGCGTGATGGGCAGTGCGCTCTGGAACAATATCGCCACCAATCGGCTAATCGAGCAGGCGACAGGCGAGAACCGCGCGCAGCAGACCGCCGCGCTGACTGCACTGGCGCAGCGCGACGACTTTTTCGACCTCATCCAGTCGCGGAAGTTGCCTGCCCGCATGCGCGTGGCGGACGGCGTGGAGGCGATGAACAACCCTGACGGCGTAAAAATCGCGCTGGCGATGTTGCGCGACCCCGACCCGCGCGTGCGCGACCGATTTCTGGAGACGCTGGTTCGTATCGGCAAAGACAATCTGGAGGCGGTTGCGGAAGGTTTGAAGCACAGCGACGGGAAGGTGCGCAACGGCACGGTTCAGGCGATGATTGCGCTGGGCGAGCCATCGCTGCCCCACGCGCTGAAGATGTTCGAAGAGGGCGCGGCGCGCGCCGCTGCGACAGAGGTGCTGGCGCATTTTGGCGCAAGGAGCACAGAAGGGCTGCTGCGTATCATCGCGACCAAAGACGACGAGGGGTTGCGCTTAGACGCCGTCGCGGCGCTGGGGCGCATCGGCGACCGCCGCGCGACAGGGGCAATCCTGCCGTTTCTGAAGCTGCCCCCTGAGAAACGGCGCGTGGCGCTGTCGGCGTTGGGCAGCATCGCCGACCCGTCCACCGAGCGCGTGCTGATAGAGGCGTTGCGCTCCGAGTCGGACGACCCCGACGCGCGCGCGCAGGTCGCGCTGGGGCTGGGCGCGATAGCGACGCCGAACGCGCTGCGCGCCCTACAAGACGCGCTCGAATCGCTCAACCTGACGGTGGCGGACGCGGCGGCGATAGGGTTCCAACGCGCGGGCGCACGCGCGCTGCCTGTCTTAGCGGAGTCGGCGCGTCATCCGAACCCTGCAGTGCGTCGTCGCGTCGCTGTGGGGCTGGGCGGTATCCCTGAGGCGCAGGCGGCGACGCTTCTGGGCGCGTTGCTCAACGATCGCGAGCCGACTGTGCGACGCGCCGCCGCCGACGCGCTGGGCGCTATCGGACGCGCGGAAGCGGTTCCAATACTTGTGCGTGCGCTCAGCCATCCCGACGGCGGCGTTGTGGAGCGCGCCGCGCAGAGCCTCGCGAAAATCGGCGCGCCCGCTGTCAACCCGCTGATTGACGCGCTGGGCGACGATAACGCCACCCGAGCCTACTGGGCGGCAATCGCGCTCAGCCAAATCGACGACGCGGAGCCTGCCCTGCTCCAAGCCGCTCAGACGGCTCGCACGCGCCGATACGCGCTCCTCGCGCTGATTGAACGCAATAGCACGGCGGCGATACCGCTACTCCAGCAGGCGGCGAACGCGCCCGACCCCGACCTACGCGCGCTTGCCCAGCGCGGCTTGCAACAACTCGCGCCATGAAACCGCCTCGCGACTGGCTCGGACGCGCCTTCGCCCTGCTCATCACCGCGCTCGGCGTCGCGCTGATGCTTATCTGCTTCTACTTAGCCTATCGGCAGTTCACCACGCCCCCGCGCGAGCTGATGAACAACCCCGCCACCAACCAGCCCGACTTGGGCAGCATCGCGACTGGCGTCTGGACAAGTTTGCGGTCAATCTTGCTGTTGCTGGTCATGGTGATAGCAGGCGGTATGATAGCCAATCGCGGCGTGGGGCTCTATCTGAATGTGCGTCGCGCGGAGCAAGAGGAGACCCGCGCGCAGCATTAGGGCGTCTCGATAAAGAGGGGCAACTTCACGCGGAAGGTGCTGCCCACGCGATACTCGCTCTCGACTTCCACCGTGCCGTCGTGCGCTTCGACGATATGTTTCACGATGGCAAGCCCCAACCCTGTGCCTCCCTCCTCGCGTGAGCGCGCCTTGTCGACGCGATAGAACCGCTCGAAGATGCGCGGCAACGCCTCGCTGGGGATGCCGATGCCCGTGTCGGCGACCTCGATGACGGCGTGGGCATCGTGCGCGTAGGCGCGTACCGTCACGGAGCCGTGCGGCTTATTGTAGCGTATCGCGTTGCTCAGCAGGTTCAACAACACTTGCAGAATCTGGTCGCGATTTGCCAACAGTTTCAGCTCGGGCGTCGGCTCGGCGTGCAACTGCACTTGGTGGCGTTGCGCTTCGGCTTCCATCTCCTGCACGGCTTGCTGGATGAGCGGCGCGAGTTCGAACACCTCTTTGACAGGCGTCATCGACTCGGCGCGTGTGAGGGAGAGCAAATCGTCGGCGATGCGGGTGAGGCGGTCGGCTTCCTGCACAATCAGGTTCAGGAACCGCTGGCGCGTGGCGTAGGGCATTTCGGGGTCGTCGTGGATGGTCTCCGCCAGCGAGCGGATGGAGGCTAACGGCGTGCGGAACTCGTGCGAGACATTCGCCACAAAGTCGCGTCGCACCTGTTCCAAGCGCACCAGCTCGCTCTTGTCAATCAGCGCAATTGCGAAGAGGTGGCGTGAGTCGGCTTCGCCCAGATACCAGATGGTCGCCTCCGCTTGACGCTCTTTGGGGAAGCTGAAGGCGATTTCGCCCGACACAACCGACTGCCGTCGCGCCGCTTTGAGCATGAGTAGGTAGAGGTCGTAGCTGAAAGTGAGCGCGAGCAGCGACTTGCCCGTCATGTAGCGGAAGCCGAACCATTCCAGCGCGACGCGGTTGGCATGAAGCAACATTGCGTCCTCGTCGCAAATGAGCAGCGGGATGGGCATATGTTCAATCAGCGCGAGGCGGCGGCGTTGCTGGCGCGTGAGCTCGAGGTTCAGCGTCTCGACCTGCTCGCTCAGCTGAGCCGCTTGCTCGCGCAGCGCGATGTAGCGCAGGTACACGCGCCGCGCAAAGTAAAGCGCGAGCAAAATCGTGCCCAGCGCGATTGCCGTAATCGATTCGCGCCACGCGCTCGGCAGGTTCGGCAGCGCGGTGAGTAGGAGCAGCCCTGCGCTAATCAGTAGCGACGCGGGCAGCCAACGGAAACTCATGCCTCGAAACGATACCCGCTGCCGCGCACCGTCTGAATGTAGCGCGGATTGCGAGGGTCAGGCTCCACTTTAGAGCGCAGCCAGCGGATATGCACATCCACCGTGCGCGGACTGACATAAGTGCCCAAGCCCCACACATGGTCCAATAGTTGGTCGCGCGTGAACACTTTGCTTGGGTGCGTGGCAAGCAGGGTCAGCAGGGCGTACTCTTTGGGGGTCATCGGCACTTCTTCGCCTGCTCGGTACACGCGCCGCGCCTCTAAGTCGATCTCCACCTCGCCGAACCGAATGCGTGAGACGGGCGCAGGCTGCGAACGGCGCAGGATGGAGCGAATGCGCGCAATCAACTCCGCCACGCTGAACGGTTTGACGATGTAGTCGTCGCCGCCGAGCTCGAAGCCGCGAATCTTGTCCTCCTCCGCCGCGCGCGCCGTCAAAAACAGCACAGGCGTCTGGCTATGTTGGCGAATAATCCGACACAGGTCGAAGCCGCTGCGACTGGGCAACATCACATCCAGAATCACCAGATGTGGCTGGTGCTGATTGAACAGTTGGAGCGCGTCTTCGGCGTTGTCGGCGACGAACACTTCGAGCCGCTCGCGCTGCAGGTTATACTGAAGCGTCTCGCACAGCACAGGGTCGTCTTCCACCAGCAGGATGCGCGGTTTAGCAGGGGCGTCGGCGTCGGTGTGCTTATTCATCGCTACTCCTCCACGATGATTTCCACATTCGCGCGAGGTACAATCGCGATTGCGCCGTCATCGAGTCGCGCTTTCAGCACGCGCGCGTGCGTGCCCGATTCGATCTCCATCAGTTCGGGCGGCAGTTCGACCACTGTGCCGAGCCTGCCGAAGTAGGGTTCGCGAATGATGCGCACCGCGCTGCCGATATCGAGGGCTTGCGCCTCGCGGGCGGGCGGCGATTCGGGCAGGCGGCTGGGGTCTTCCAACGGCACGATGATTTCGGGGCGGATGACGCCTGCGCGGATTTGCGTCGCGCCGTTGATCGACGCCGTGCTGCCCTCCAAACTCTTGAGTAGGCGGAAGGTGCGGTTCGCCATCTGGATTGTGCCGAAGCCCTCCGTCACGATGATTGAGAGCGGGATGTCTTCGGAGCCAGTGATAGCGACGCCGATGTCGCGCCCTAAGTATTGCACGAGGTCGGTGTCGCGGATACCGCCTGCGACGATGCCGACTGCGCCGAGTTCGGCGGCGCGTCGGATGGCGTCGGCTTCTACGCTCGCGCCGCCCACTAATATCTGTCCCTGCACATCGTTGGGGATATGTTGCGCGGTGAGCGTCTCGCTGGGCGATTGCACCAGCACGCGCAGCACGCCGCGCCGCTCGCCGCCCACCCCGAAGATGCCCTGAATGAGTGCGCCCTGCGTTTCAATCACCGCGCCCTCTTGGGGCATCACTTTCACCACGCGCCCCTGCACATAGGCGTTCACATCGATGACTGTCGGCGGCTGGCGTACCCCGATGTGTCCCGTGACCTCCGAGATGAGCTCCACAGTGCCTTTCACGGGCGATTTCGCCACGCCGCGAAACAGCCCCAGAAAGCCTTTGGTTTCGGCGATCACTTGGTCTTTCTCGACCTCGTCGCCCTCCTGCACTTTGAGCGCGCTACGGATTTGCTTGGGTTCGATGCCCAGCATCTGCGCGGCGCGCACGGTCTGCAAGATTCCAGGCAACAGCGCGCGCGCCACCACCGTGTCGGGTTGCACAGTATCGCCTTCTTGCACCAGCACCTCGCCCTTGATAGGCAGGCGGCGCGTCTTCAAGATGAGCGTGTTCGCGCTAACCGTCAATCCCGGAGTGTATGCAGTGCCCATTCGTTGTTCTCCTCACTATGTGCGTTTGGCTTCCACGCGCAGGGCTTGCTGGCGCTTCTTTTTTGTGATGCGCGCCACCAGCGCGATGCTCAGGAAGTAGAGGAACACCATCGGCAGGGCAATTGCGAGCATTGAGAAGGCGTCGCCCGACGGAGTCAGCAGCGCGCCGAGCAACATAATCCCCACAATCGCTTGACGCCAATACTTCCACATCGTCTCAGGCGTCGCCACGCCGATATGCGCCAAGAACATCAGCACCACAGGCATCTGGAAGCCCAGCCCGAACGCGAACATCATCTTCACCACGAACATCACATACTGCCCCGGATTTTGGAACAGCTGCGCGTCGGGGTAGTCGTTGAGGTAGCTCAGGAAGAAGTTGAACGCTGCGGGCAGGATGTAGTAGCCCAGCGCGACGCCCGAAAAGAACAGCAACAGGCTGAACGGCGCGATGAGCTTCACCGCGCGCTTCTCTTGCTTGGTCAGTCCGGGCGATAAGAACCCCCACAACTCGCGCATGAGCAGCGGCATCGCCAAGATAAGCCCTATCACCAGCGCGAGTTTGAACTTCAGGAAGAACGGCTCGGTGGCGTGGGTGAAGACGAACTTCGCGCCTTCGGGTTTCGTGGCAAGCAGCGGACCCGCGAGGAAGTCGTAAACATAGCCTGTAATAGCGAAACCGACTGCCCAGCCCAGCATGATGTAGATAAGCCCGCGGAAGATGCGTTTGCGCAGCTCTTCCAGATGCTCCATGAAGGTCGCCTTCGGCTCCTCCTCCGTGCGCTCGTTGGGCGGCTCCACTCCTGCTGGGCTGGTCATAAGTTAGAAGATTCGGTTCAATGTCATATCGATTTCGAAGACGAATCGGTTGAGGATGTTGCGCGCGCCGGTTTGTGCGCCGCCGCCGAATCCGCCGCTGCCTCGCGCGGGGGGTCCGCCGACGCCTGCGCCGACGCCCGTGCCGAGACCGCCTGCCGCAGCAGGTCCGCGTGGAGCGCGTCCGCCGCCGCCGCGCATCATACCCTCATCTTCCGCGCCCAAGCCGCCCGGACCGCGTCCAAAGCCCGGCGGTCCGCCGAAACTGCCCGGTCCGCCGATTCCACCGCCGAATTGGTCTTGACGAATCGTGCCTTCCAACTGAAGTGTGGTGGTCATGCGGATGACTTGCCCGATATCGTAGGCGAAGTAGACCACACGGCGAATGGTACTCTTGGGCTTCTCAAGGCGCACCCCGCCGAGATCAATCTCGCCTGGTAGGTTGCCCGTGAACTCGTAGACAATCTTGGCGCATTTGTAGCCGCGCTCCCACTCGAACCGTTCCAAGCGTGCGGCGACGGGGATTTGGTCGCCCACTTCCGCAACATCGCCTGAGCGCAGCGGGTCGTAGCGTGTGATGGTCGCGCCCCAGCGGTCGCCCGGCTTGTAGCGGCGCGGGGGCAGCAGCGGCAGGTCGGCTGTCCACACATAGTAGACGCCCGGCTCGCTGGAGTCGATAGCGCCGCGCGAGACCTGATAGCGTACGCGCCCTGTGGTCTCGATCTCCTGATACACAGGCGCCATACGGTCGGAGTTGATAATGTTCGGTTGACCACCCGTCAGTTCGATGGCGGGCGGCACAGGCGTCCACGAGATGAGTCCCAGATTGCTACGGAAATCCATCACATTCAGGTCGCCTTTGAAGGTTATCTCGCGCAGGATGGTCTCTTCAGGCGACAGCCCTGAGTATTGCACTTCGTTAACCTCTTTAGCGACTGCCTGCACATCATAGCGGTACATCTTGCCGGGCGTCCAGCGGTAGCGTAGGAAGATACCCTCGGCTGGAACCTTGATTTCGTTTTCGACTTGCAGTCGCACGGAACTGCGTCCAAGCACGCGCGCGCTTGCGCCGCCCTCTGGACCATTGTATAGTGTGAGCTCGATGGTATGCTCGCCATCGGGCACATTCAGGCGTTTGGTGTCCCACTTGTAGATATAGTGTCCGCGTTCGCGGTCGGTGTCTAAGGCGGCGGGTGCGACGGCTTCGACGAACTTGCCGTTGATGCTCACGCCGATGAAGCCGCCTTGGGGCACGCTGCGGATGGGGAATCGGATTTGTACCACCTCGCGCACGCGCGCGCCGTCTTGCGGGCGCACGATGGTAAAGGGCGCTTGCGCCAACGCCGCCGCGCCGCACAACATCAGCAAACCTATCGCTGCACGCTTCATTATCGGTTTTGCCTCCACGCCCTGATTGTACCTCATATGGGTGCGAATTCCTGCCAACAGGCATCGCGTAGCACGGACATTCCTGTCCGTGCAGTCGTTCTTGTTGCCCTCACCCCCAGCCCCTCTCCCGCGAGACGGGAGAGGGGAGCGTAGCGTTTTGCCCTCACCCCCAGCCCCTCTCCCGCGAGACGGGAGAGGGGAGTGTAGCGTTTTGCCCTCACCCCCAGCCCCTCTCCCACGGCGTGGGAGAGGGGAGTGTAGCGTTTTGCCCTCACCCCCAGCCCCTCTCCCACGGCGTGGGAG
>CALGZO010000141.1 GCA_937934465.1 uncultured Fimbriimonadales bacterium
CAAATCTTGCGCGTCTCGTCGAAGCTCCACACGCGCGTGCCGGGCTTGACCTGTTCAATCGGCACAGGTCCATGCTCAGTGTAGACCAGCTCGCCTGCGCAGACGCAGCCCAAGTTGCCATCCACCCATTCCATCACGGCATCGCCGTAGGCAACGGCGCGCTTGGTCACGAGGTTGTAGACATCTTTCGACCAGTTCTGTATGGTGGTGTAGCGCACGCGCGCGCCGCGCTTGACGATAATCTCTACCACCGCGCTGTGCAGCGCTTCCTCCGCGTAGACGGGCGCAGTGCAGCCTTCCACATAATGCACGAACGAGCCTTCCTCCGCGATAATCAGGGTGCGCTCGAACTGCCCGGCGTTCCTGGCGTTGATGCGGAAGTACGCCTGCAGCGGGATGTCTACATGCACCCCTGCAGGCACATACACGAACGAGCCGCCCGACCACACCGCCGAGTTGAGCGCGGCGAACTTGTTGTCGTTGGGAGGGATAATCGTGCCGAAATACTCCTTCACCAGGTCGGGGTACTCGCGCACGGCGGTATCGGTATCCACGAAGATAACGCCCTGCTCTTCCCACTGCTTGGCAAGGTTGTGGTAGACCACCTCGGAGTTGTGTACCACGATGCCCTCAGCCACGAAGTTATGAACCCCCTCAACCTCGATGTCAAAGGTGTCCTCGAAGCCGAGATAGGTAATCGATTCGATGGGCGCAAAGCCGATATCTTCGCTGGTATGGGCGTCCAGTGGCGAGCCGTGGTGAGAGTTGTATTGATGGTAGTACTGGCGCGTTGTGTGATTCCTCTGAACCTTGACCGAATACTCTGCCAGCGGCGTCAGGTCGCCCATGATGAGGAATCGGTAGCCAACGCGCTCCGTAGTGCGCCCCTTGTAAGTAGAGCGCGAGGTAAAGGAGTAGATATTCGAAACGCGCAGTCCACACATTATCGCCAATCGATGCATCGCCTCCAGCATCGGCTTATTGACGCTGGTGAGCAAGACATCTTTGGAAGTATCAGTATCTCGAACGCCTCCGTCGGCGTCGATGTAGCCGGCGAGGAACGCCAACTTCTGGCTGCGTGGCAGCCCGTAGACCCAGTTGGGGACGGTCTTTGTGTACGCATTGCCGTCAACTCCGAGGGCTTCGAGGAGCTGGGCAATCGGCGTGCTGTGAATGCGCACGCGGTAAGCATCCTTGTCGAAGCGCAATCGGTAGTTGAACGCTTCACACATTACATCGGCGAGACGCTCGCGTATTTCGGGCTGCGAAGCGGGGAACGCGATGTCGACGATTGTCTTGGGCTTATCTTTGCCCTTCCTTCGAAGACCGCCATCGCCTAAGAATGCGCCCAGAAACCACATAAACGCTTCGTTTGTCTCGGTTGGCAGACAGAGCCGCTTCTGCTGACGGGTGTAAAGCCATGTGTCGGGGTGTACCTCGAACTCGCCGAACTGGTTGCGTCCTTTGTAGGGGCGCGCGAGCGTCATTTGAGGCAGGGGATAGGGCTTCCCGTCGTCGGGGATTTGCTTGGTTATCGCGATGTAGTCGCCGACTTTGAGGTCAGAGAGGTAGCGCCACTCCGTGCGGAATCGCCCTCGCTGCTTCCCCTCAGGCTTTTCATAGAGGAGCGCGTAAAAAGGATGGTTGAAGGTGGCTTTGAGGGTGCGTCCTGCCACTTTGACTTCGAACACGGCGCGCTGCCCCTTGTACGCGACGCCTCGCACTCGCTGCTTGACTAAGCGACGGGTCTGAGGGTCCAGTGAGTAGACGACCTGTCCTGCCTTGATATCGGCAATGCGCACCGCGCCGTCTTCGGTGAAGACCATCGTGTCAGCCGTCAAGCAATCATATTGTGCTCCGACGCCCGCGAGGAACTTGCGCTCCCATTCAGGGATGCCCAATCGGTCGAAGGTGCGCTTGATGTCTTCGGGCACTTCGTCCCAGCTGCGCCCCTGCCGATCGGTGGGCTTGATGTAGTAGACAATCTCGTCGAAGTCCAGGCGCGACAGGTCGGGTCCCCAAGTGGGCATCGGCTTGCTCATGAAGATTTCGTAGGCTTGCAAGCGGAATTCGCGCATCCACTGGGGTTCGTTCTTCTGGTACGAGATTTCCTCGACCACGCGGCGCGTTAGACCGCGTTCCGTTTGGAACACCGGCTCGATGTCGTCGTAGAAGCCGTACTTCTGCTTATAGTCCTGATCCAGGTTCAGAATATCCTGTTGTGCCATTGTAGGATACCTCCTTAGGGGGCGGTCGCGAGTTCGCCGCGCACCCAGTCGTAGCCCTTCTCTTCCAGTTGCAGGGCTAACTCAGGTCCGCCTGAGCGCACGATGCGCCCCTCAACCATCACATGCACATAGTCGGGTGTGATATAGTTCAGAATGCGTTGGTAGTGCGTAATCACGAGGAACGACCGTTCGGGCGAGCGCATCAGGTTCACGCCATTCGAGACGATTTTGAGCGCGTCGATGTCCAGCCCGGAGTCGGTCTCATCCAGCACGGCAAGCACTGGCTCCAGCAGCGACATCTGCACGATTTCGAATCGCTTCTTCTCGCCGCCAGAGAAGCCCTCGTTCACAGGGCGACCCGCGAAACTGGGGTCCATCTCCAGCTTCTTCAGGTGTTGCAAGAGAATCTTATAACAATCGGTGTATTTGACTTCGGTATCGAAGCGTCGCTGGTAGGCGAGTCGCATGAAGTTCGCGATGGTGACGCCGGGCACTTCCATCGGGTACTGGAACGCGAGGAACAGCCCCAGTCGGGCGCGGTCGTCGGGTTCCATCTCCAAGATGTCCTCGCCGCGGAACAGCACCTCGCCGTCGGTGACTTCGTAGCCCGGATGCCCCGACAGCACCTTCGCCAGCGTCGACTTGCCCGAGCCGTTGGGTCCCATCAGCGCGTGAACCTCGCCTGCGTGAATGGTCAGGTTCATCCCACGCAGGATTGGCTCATCCTCGTCGGGCAGCTTCACCCACAGATTGCGCACTTCCAGTAAGGGCGTTTTCTCAGTCACGGTATAGCCTCCTCAAATGTTTAGCGTGGCTAAATAATACCCGACAGCGGGCGGATTTGTCAAGGGGGGTGGGGGTATTTACAGCACGAAATGCCAGAAGACTGCTCCGTAGGCGCGTTTGGGGGTGATTTCCACGCCTGCGGAGAAGCCGAGCTGTAGGCGTGCGCCAGCGAAGAGCGAGCCGCCGCGCGGGGTCAGTACGCCCGACACAAACAGCGAGCCGTTCTTATCCGACCGCCAGAAATCGGTGGCGAGGGCGAGGCGGAAGTCGCGTCCTGCGCTGTAGATGGCGCCGATGCGTAGGGTAGGCGCGAGCAGGCTGGGTGTATTGCCGAGCGTCTGACCCTCGAATCGAGCCTGTAGGTACTGGCGCACCATCCGAAACAGCGGTCGCTGCACCAACCCACCGCCGAAGTGTCCCGTGTTGAGCCAGAACACTCTCGGCGCGCCCAGCGCACGAATGAGTTTCTCAGTGTCTTCGGTGGGCACGACGATATCGAAGCGCGCGCCTATCACGAAGGTCTTCTCGCCAAGTTCAGGGGTGAGCAGGTTGAGCGGTTCGACGGGCGCGAGCGCCTCGCGCAGGCGTTCGAGCGTGTAGCCCTCACGGCGCAGGCGCGCGCGGGCGCGGATGGCAAGCACCGAATCCCACAGCACATGCGCCAAGTCTGCGCCGCCCAGTATCAGCACCGCGCTATGGACGCGCGGCTCCGACGCCAGCGCCGTCGCGCCGAGAATCGCGCCCAGACTGATGCCCACCAGCGCAATCCGTTCAGGGTCGGTTTCGGGTTGGCGTTGGAGCCAATCGAACGCGCGGCGCACATCCCAAGTGGCTTGCACTGCCGCCTCGCGCAGCAGTGGGATGTCGCCTGTGAGAATCATATCGCCGCTGCCGCGCCCTGGCGGCGTGCGGTTCATATGGTAGGGCAAGGTCATCAGGAACACGGCAATCCCGTGTCGTGCGAGTTCGCGCGCCAGCCCCATCTCCAGTTCGGGGCGGCGGATGCCCAAAGTGTGGAGCATGACGACAGTGGGGAAGCGCCCTGCGCCTTCAGTCGGCACTAACCACCACGCATGCACCGTGTTGTTGGCGGGGTATGCGCTCTGAAGCGCGCTCGGAAACTCAACGCGGTACTCGGTGTAGCCCTCTTGACGCACGCCTGTCAGTAGGCGTGAGGGGAACACAGGGTCTAACGGGGCGCGCAAGTCCTGACTGAAGCCGATGCAGAGGGCGGCGATTGGGAACGCGGCGATACCTCGCTGCAAGAATCTCACGGCTTGTTTGAACCTCCTTGTTTGGGGGTGCGCACTGCTTCACGGGCAGCGACGACGAGGCTAAGCGTCAACACGAGTGCGTAGAGCGCTGCGCCGACACGGTAGAGCGGCTCTGCAGGTTCCGCCACACCGTAGGCAAGCCAGAACGCCCACAGCGCCACAATCAGCCAGCCGAACGCTAAGAGGGTGCGCATCG
The DNA here is from genome assembly GCA_937934465.1 of uncultured Fimbriimonadales bacterium. Lineage (GTDB taxonomy): Bacteria > Armatimonadota > Fimbriimonadia > Fimbriimonadales > GBS-DC > GBS-DC. The sequence continues at coordinate 4,485 of CALGZO010000141.1, forward strand.
TTCCAACGCCTCGCGCAAGGCGCAGGTCTCGATATTCGGCGTTAGTTGCGCGTTTCCTATCGCATGTAGCAGCACGATGTTGAGCGAGTCGCCAGCGCGTTTCTTGTCGCGGCGCATCGCGTCGATGAGCGCGTCGGGGCTGACAGATGTAGGAAGGCAGGTGGGCAGTCCTGCGCGGGCGACGGTTTCACGCAGCTCCTGTACGGTCTCGGTAGGAGTAATGCCGAGAATCTGCCCCAGCTCCGCCTCCGCGAGCATCCCGACGGCTATCGCCTCGCCGTG
>CALGZO010000142.1 GCA_937934465.1 uncultured Fimbriimonadales bacterium
GACCTATAAATACTCTGAGAGCCGCTACACGCGCAAGTATCTGGGGCTTTCTCAGGCGAAAGCGCTGATAGAAACCTTCCCTTGGCGCGCCCTGTCGCCTAACCAACGAGACTGGCTTGCCCGCGCCGTCGCAGCAGGCGACGCAGAGGCAATTGTAGAGTTCTTGACAAATTCCTTTCCGCTTACCCGAAACTTTTGATGGAGGCGACTAATATGCGAGATTACAAACAGCTACAGACAGAGACCCTGCAGCATGTGCTGCGCTGGCGCGAGAACTTCAACCCCGATGGCACGCCCAAACCCCTACGCGACCCCAGCGACACGACGCTGTGGCCCAACACGGTCAGCAACGCCAACTCGGACGAGTGGATCCCACGCAACCACGACCGTATCCGCCAGATGCGCCCGCGCCTGCTCTGCATCAACTTTGTGAACGGCATCGAGCCAGGTAGACCAGAGAGAATCTTCGCCGACCTCATCACCGCGCTCAACGAGAGCAGCCGCTACCACGGCTACAAAGACCCGCGCGCCCCACGCTTCTTGGAATACTCCGTGTGGCGGTATGTGGACCTACAAGACCCCGACGGCGTCAAAGGGCGCAACAGCTCTGCCACCCCGCGCCGCAAAAACCCACGCCCCGACTTCATCTCGGGCAGCTACGACGGCTTCTTCACCGAAGAGTTCGCCGAGCGCATCGGCGTGCGCGACCCGAAAGACCGCAAACGGTTCCTCACCCTCAAAGAACTGGTCGACGGCGGCTATGTCCACGAGGTGTGGTTCACAGGCGCGGCGGACAACATCGTGAGCTGGCTGGAGTGTGTGGAGATTAAGCCGATGTACGACGAGAACTTTCGGCGCATTCGGGGCAAGTACGCGCAGGCGGGCAACGGCGGCGACCCCGAGCAGCGCTTCATCGGACGCTCGCTGCGCTTGAACATGCTCAACTATGAGCGCGGCGTCGGCTGCGGGATGGAGAATCTGGGACACGCGCTGGAAGGCACAGCGCACAGCAACTGCATCCCCTACTTCCGCAAATATTTCTATGAGTATGGAATGTTCGATTTAGACACGCGCTTCGGGCTGCCGTTCAACTCCTATTACTATCTTTGGGGCGAGGATAAGGGCATCGAGTACCCTGACGAACGCACGGCGATAGTGCGCGACGGCGACCGACGCTGGACGCTGAACGACTATTACGCCACAGGCGGCAATGTCCACTTCCCGCCGAACGGACGCAGGCACTACGACCAAGAGAACACCCAGCCCGTGCTGTCGACCATCGAGGATTGGCGTATCGGCAGCGGGCGCGGCGGTACAGACCTACGCAAGCCATGGAGCAACGCCGTGCTGGAGCCGTTTCGCGACCTCGCGCCCGACTGTATGGGGCGATGGCTGGTCTATTGGCGACAGAATATGCCCGGCTATCGCAACCGCAGCCGCGACGATTCGGGCAAGCCGATGAAGAACTGGTGGCCCTTCCTGTTCTATTGAGCGGCGTGGGTATGTCAAGGCAGTGGCTGTGCGCGAGAAGCAAACCCCTCGAGTGTGAAAACGCCCCTCCCCACACGCGGGGAGAGAAAGCTGGTGAGCGTGCAACCTTTGCGTTCACAGGTGCATCGATGGGTGATGGCGCGGTGCTGTTTTTGACCCCCTCCGTAGGTTCCCCCTACTGCGTAGGGGGAACCGATTGGCGAGGCAGTTCCCCATGCAAGCAGGGGGAACCGATTGGCGAGGCGGTTCCTCATGCAAGCAGGGGAAACCGATTGGCGAGGTGGTACCCCCTACTGCGTAGGGGGAACCGATTGGCGAGGCGGTTCTCCCTGCAAGCAGGGGGAACCTTAGGCAGTGGACGAGAACGCTTCTGCCTCAGATAACCGTCCGTCGGAGGTCTTCCCCGCTCGAGCCGGGGCGGATGGGCTTCACGCTCGCCACATACTCAGGTTCGTAGTCGATGAGCTTGAGCCAATCCTCCATCACATCGGACTTGGGGAAGATTTCGTTCTCGCGGTACTCCATCTCGATGGCGCGTTTGAGGTCGTCGGGACGAATGCCGTGATTAGCGCTCGGCTCGTCGATGGCGCGTCGGATGGCGAGCTCTTTGGCGCGATCCACGACCGACTTGATGAGCGCGCCGCTGACCATATCGCGCCAGTAGAGCGTCTCCACGCCGCCGTTGCGCAGGTACACCTGCAGGAACTCGGTGTCGGGCGCTTTGCGCCACAGGTACTGTACCGTCTGCTCGATGAGGCACTCGCGCGCTTCGGCGGGCGTATCGTACTCGCGCACGAACTCTGGGTCCAGCGGCAGCGTCGGCGTGAGGTAGATGCCGAAAATCTCGCGCGTCGCATCGCGGTCAGGACGGCGCACCTTCACCTTGCGGTCGATGCGTCCCGGACGCAGTATCGCAGGGTCGATGTAGTCTGGGCGGTTCGAGGTGAGCATCACCACCACATTCTCCAGGCTCACTAAGCCGTCCATCTCGGCGCAGAACTGGGGCACGACGGTATTGGAAATGTTGAGCCACCTGCCCGAGCTGCGCGTGCGCAGGATCGACTCCGCCTCATCGATAAAGATGAACACCAAGTAGCCCTCGCGCGCTTTCTCGCGGGCAATCGAGAAGATTTCGCGCACCATCCGCTCCGTCTCGCCCAGCCACATGTTGAGAATCTTCGGACCGTTGATATACATAAAATACTCCTTTACAGGCTTACCTACCTGCTCGGAGTATTGGCGCGTGAGGTTGTAGGCGGTGGCTTTGCCAATCAGCGTCTTGCCGCAGCCGGGCGGTCCGTAGAGCAGGATGCCCTTGAGTGGCTGTTTCTCGAACTTTTGGAAGATTTCAGGGTGGAGCATGGGCAGCTCGATGGTCTCACGGATGAGGCGGATAGCTTCTTCCTGACCACCGATTTGGCTCCATTCGAGGGGCGGCACTTCCTCGAAGTAGTAGTCGCGTACCTCTTGGTGGGGGATATGCTCGATAGCGACTTTGAAGTTGGGTTCGAGTCGCACTTCGTCGCCGGGCTTGATGAGCACTTCCGACAGGTCGGTGGAGCGGAACACGATGCGCGAGGTCATGCCTTGGGGGTCTGCCCCGACGCGCAAGCGATCGCCCTCCAGCACCTCCTGCACCTTCACGATAGGTCCTGCAGGGTGATAGCCCAAGTCGCCAATCACGGCAAACGCCTCGTTCACCTTCACGCGCGTGCCGACCTTGAAGTTGGGGTTCTCTAACTTGGGGTCGATGTTGGCGTAGTATTCGCTGTCGCCGAGCGCGACCATCGCGACGCCCTCGGCGGGTTGGTCTAAAAACACGCCGATACGGTTCGCGGGACTGGTCAGTTTCTGATACGCCTCCTCGTACTCCTGAATTGCCTGCATCGCCTCTTGCATCTGCCGCTCGTCCACCTCTAACTGGTGCTGGAGCAGGCGGAGCATCTGGCGCAGGCGCAGGTCGTCGCGGGGCGCGATACGCATAATCTCTTCCAGAATCGCCAGAGCGCGGATTTGCGTCTCGGGCAATTCAAACTCGTCTTCATAACGCCGTGCCATGCGGATAAAACCTCCTCACTATGATACTACGACAATTCTACCTCGAAGGTTGCAGGGTCGGCGACTTGTTCGGGGGTCATTTGCACGCGCCCATCTGCTGTGAACCTGACGCCCTCTTGCTGGAGGTGAGCGCGTTGCAGCTGGGCTAACATCGGGTCGCGCTTGTGGATTCTCAGCCGACCGTCGCTGCCCACCACACGCCACCACGGGAGGTCATCTTCGAGCGCGCCTGCCAGAATCCGCCCCACCTGACGCGCTGTCAGCGGCGCACACCACGCTGCGACCTGCCCGTAGCTCATCACTTTGCCCGCAGGGATACGACGCACCAGTGCATACACTTGCTCCACAGAGCCGCGCATCGTTAGCACTATACCCCGTAATTTCGCAGATGCGAAAATCCACAAAAATACCAGTTTTACTCAAAAATGCACTGAATGGCATAGAAATTGCTTATTAGTGGGCGGCGCGCCTACAAATGCGCTGAACGAAATGGAGGAACCATCATGAAACGGCTGATTCTATCGCTTGGAGTGCTGGCAATTGCGGCGAGCGCGTTCGCCTCGTGGAATGTCACGATAATCAACAGCAGCGGCGCGCTCTACTCGCCCTACACGCCTATCACCGTGCCGACGCTTGTGCAGAGCAACCCTGTGCCTCAGATTACCTTCCTGACCGCCATCTCGACGCCCAACCCGATGATTGTGGGGCTTAGCACAGGCTTCAACAACGGTAGCTTCACAGGGCAATACACCATCAACGACCCAACGAACAGCTTGCCCCAGCTCAACGGCTTCAACTTCGTGATTTCGGGGTTCGTGTACGAGTTCGGGATTGTCAACTGGTTCAAGAAGGTCGTGCGCAACTCGGATAACGCGATTCTGTGGCAAGGCAGCGGCTCATTTCTGGGCGGCGCGTATTCGGGCGGCTCGAACGGCGTGTTCAGCGTCAACATCCCTGTGTCGCTCTCTGTGCCCGCGAACGATGTCACCGTCTATGAGACCTTCCAGCTGCTCGGCGGCAGCCAACCTGGCTCAGGAGCAGGGTTGATGCTCGTGGAGCAAGATTGGACACTCGTACCTGAACCTGCCAGCATGATTGCGTTGGCGACTGGGCTGGGCGGCTTGCTGCTGCGCCGTCGGAAAGCCTAACCTCCCTCCTTTCTGCAGGCAACCGAAGGACGGCAGTGTCGCCGTCCTTTTGCTTTTTTCGCAGGAGAAACCGTCGCGCCAGCGAATCGTCTATCGGCATGATGAAGCGATTCGTACTGTGCGGCGCGTCGATGCTGTGCATCGCGCTGTGGCTTGGGGGCTGCAGCAACGAGACGAAGGTAGGCGTTGTGTCGGGCACGATTACCGACATCGAGGGCGACCCCGTCGCTGACGCGGAGGTCTTCGCCTCGAACGCGGCAAACAGTCGCACCCGCTCGCTGCATAACGGCACTTACTACCTAACGAATGTGCCCGACCGATTCACGATTATCCGCGCGCGCGCCGTGATTAACGGCGTGGAATACACGGGGCAGAATGTGGCGCAGGTGTTCGAGAACGAGCAGAGCAAGAATGTGAACATTATGATTGCCCCTGTGAACCAGCAGGGGACGGTTGAGGGGTTTGTGCGCGACGCCTTCGGCAGGGGGATAGAAGGGGCGCGCGTGTTCGCAGGCGGCGCGCTCAGCAGCGCGTTCGCGCTCACCGATCGGCGCGGGTTCTATCGCATCGCGGGGCTACCTGCCGGCTACGAGTACCCAATCGTCGCATCCGCGCCCGACTTCGAGAACGATAAACGCACGATACAGGTTGTGGCGGGTCAGACCACTGTCGTCAGTTTCACGCTGAATCGGTCGGTGAACCGCCCCGTGCAGACGCCGCTGAACCTGTCGGCGACGGCGTGGACGATGCCGCGCACGCTGACCGCCACGCGCAGCCCACGCGAGCGCGACGCCTACAACGCCATCCGCGCCCTGTTCGACGAGAAGCCCCGCCCACGACGCCCTGTCCCCTCGCGCGCCACAGGCGACTACTGGATCGAAGTTGACCTCAGCTGGGAGTACCAAGAGCAGACCAGCCTGCTGGGCTACGGCATCTATCGTGGGCGCACGATTGAAGAGCTCAACCGCAACGCAATCGCCTTCCTGCGCGACCCACTCGCCGATTTCTTCGCCGACTTAGACCCTGCCTTGCAACCGAATGTATCCTACTTCTACGAGATGGTCGCGCTCAACACCGATTATTTGAGCGATTTGCCTGGTACTGTGTCGGGGCGTAGCAATCGCGTCAGTGCGCGCCCGTTCGCGCCGATTGCCCTCACGCGCCCGTTCCCGAACGAACTTGTGGATGGTCTCATCCTGCAGTGGACGCCCGTGCCCAACGCCGATTACTATCTGGTGTTGATTTACGACCGTTTCCCCGACTACAATGTCGCGCCGTACTACCCAGCGGATTTGAGCAATCCGGGCGCGGCGAAGGTGTTCGCGCCTGCGACCTCACTGGTCTACACAGGGCCCGCGCTGGTAAGGGGACGCGCCTACTACGCGGTGGTGATTGCCTTCACCAACGACCGCACCAGCCGCGCGATTAGCCAGATTGTGCCGTTCCAAGTGCGCTGAAAGCAGTTGTTTCTGTACCAAGCGTCCCCATGACGCCCTTCAGGCTTGGAAACGATACTACTCGCGCTCCACTAACTGGTGCAGCAGCGTCTCGAACTCTGGGAAGCTGGTCTGCACGCACGCGGTGTCGTGAACCAGCGTTTCGCCCTGCGCGAGGAGTCCTGCAATCGCGAGCG
>CALGZO010000143.1 GCA_937934465.1 uncultured Fimbriimonadales bacterium
TACCCGTCCGCGCAGGACACAACACACCCCTGCGCAACCGATGCTCACGCCCGATGAACTGCAAGACCTCATCGAGACCATCGAACGGCTGAAAAACTTAGACCTACCTGAGGAGGACGGCGAACCGTTGGAAAGCGATTACCATGTGATGCAAATCCCGCTGCTCGACGAACTCGTGCGTCAACACTTGGGCGACACCCAAGACTACTTCTGCAGCGGCAATATGTTCATCTACTACAGCCTGCAGCAAGCCCAAGAGGTGTCGGACTATGTGCGCGCCCGCACGCGCAAGCGACCTTCCTACAAGGGTCCCGATTTCTTCTTGGTCAAGGGGGTGGACGGCGCGAAACGGCGCGACAAGTGGGTAGTGTGGGAGGAGGGTGGGAAGTACCCTGACTTGATTATTGAGATTATCTCGCCCAGTACGGCGTCCAAAGACAAGCGTCGGAATGTGCGATTTTATGCGCAGGTGTTTCGCACGCCAGAGTATTTTTGGTATGACCCCTACACAGGCGAACTGCGTGGATATCGGTTGTCGGGGCGTAGGTATCGTCGGATTGCTCCGAACGAGCGTGGCTGGGTGTGGAGTGAGGTGTTGGGGGCGTGGTTGGGCGTATGGGACGGTGTGTGGCACAGGCGTCGGTATGCGTGGCTGCGTTTGTATAATCGTGAGGGTGAGTTAGTGCCCACGCCTGCGGAGTATGAGCGTGCGCGTGCGGAGCAGGAACGCCAACGCGCCGAGCAGGAACGCCAACGCGCCGAGCAAGCCCAAGCCGAGTTAGAGCGGTTGCGAGCTAAACTGCGCGAGATGGGCGTGGAACCCTAACAGAGCGCCGCTTTGAAGCAGAGACGACAAAGCCGTGACACGCTCACAACATCTGAAACTCGGCGGCGCTGAAGACAATTTGGAGCGCGCCCTGCACGGTCTGTCGGTCGCGTTGGCGCAGCGCGTTGACGCCGCCGCGCTGCTGTAGGTATTCCATCAAGCTTTGGCGCGTGCGCGGCTGCAAGGGCGCATCGAGCAGAGTCTCTAAGCGTTGCACAAACTCTTCGAGCGTGCGTGGTGTGGGCGCGCCCACCAGCTCGTTGAGCGTGGCGAAGCCGACGCCCCCACGCGCGGGCAACAGAAACTCGGCGAAGCGCATCCGCTCCAACATCGTGGTGGAGCTAATCCACGCTTTGCCCCATTCCCACCCGGCGACATCGGGCGGATAGAGCAACGCCTGCCCGATACGGCGCGTCCACTGCGTCGCCAGCCGCAGATACGCCGCCAGCAGGCGTTGACCCGCGCCCTCGCCGAGATTCAGCGCGCGCAGACGCTCGCCTATGCCCACCTGACGCAACGCGCCCACCACGAACTCCACAGGGCTTTTCACGCGCTTGCGCCAGTTCAAGTGGCTCCAGAACGCAGGCGTAAGCAGCAAGCGACGCACAAGGGCGCGAATGCTATAGCCCGACTCGCGAAACACCCTCGCTAACTCTTCCACCGTGCGCTCATCGGGCGGCTCCACATCGTTGATGAAGTGTTGGTAGAACTTTCGAGCCAGATGACGCGCCGTGGCAGGATGCTCCACCGCCATCGCGATGACCTGCTCGCCCGTGAACCTGTCGCGCTTGCCAAACACCTCCTTCTCGCCGTCATCATGCTGGTTGCGATTGAAAACGAAACTCGCCGTGGCGCGGCTGAACGACCAGCCCGTGAACGCGCGCGCCGCCTCTTGGATGTCGCGCTCAGTGTAGTGCCCGATACCCATCGTGAACAGCTCGAACAACTCGCGGGCGAAGTTCTCGTTCGGCTTGCCCTTCACATTCCGATTGCCGTCCAGCCACACAAGCATAGCTGGGTCTTTGGCGACCTCCAGCGCGAGCGTGTGGAAGCTGTCCAACCCCAGTCGCTGGAAGAGTTGGATTTGGATGAGCATCAACCGACCTGCCTGCACTTTGGAGGCGGAGGTCGCGAAGTGGTTGTGCCAGAACAGCGCGAGGCGTTCCTGAATCGGCTGCTGCGAGACGAGCATTCGGTAAAGCCACCATGCGGCGACGGCGCGTGAGTCGAGATTATTCATATCGCCTTGCAGAATGCGCAGCACGGCGTCGTCGTCGATCGCGTGGTCATACGGGCTTTCCAACAGCTTGTCGACCGCGCCCTCGATGCCGAGCGCCAGCAACGGCTCGACCTCGCTCGGACGCGCGCTGAAGCCCGTGCGCCGTCTCAAATGCGCCAACCGCTCATACAAACTGGATTGCATCGCCTCGTCCTGACTCATACTGACGATTCTGGGCAAGTGAGGGTTCAGTTTGGAGTCGTGATTCCGCTGCAGGTATAATAGTTCCAAGTATTGAGGAGGAGAGACGCCTTGAACAAACACTTCATCTACTTGGGCATCGTGGTTTTGCTGGCGGCGCTGGCGGGCTATCTATTTGCGACTAAGCCTGCACGGCGCGGCTTGGATGTGCAGGGCGGGCTGCGTATGACCCTACGCGCGGAAATCGAGAAACTATCGCCCGAAGAACAGAAACTCTGGACCCCTGAACGGATGCGCACCACTATCGATATCCTCAACAAGCGCATCGACGCGCTGGGCGTGATAGAACCCACCATCTATCAAAAAGGCGAAACAGAAATCGTCATCGAGTTGCCCGGCTTCACCGACGAGCAGGAGGCGCGCGAGTTGCTGCAAACAACGGCGCGCTTGGAGTTCCGCTACCTCAAAGATGTGCGTACCGAGAAGCAACCGCTCGGACGCTACGAAATCGTGTTGGATCGGCAGGGCGACGACGAAATCGTTAAGTTTCGCGACCTCACCAGCCCTGAAGGCAAGCTCATCGAACCTGGCACGCCTGAATATCAGAAACTGCTGGAATCTTCGCCGCTCATCGTGACGGGCGATGAGCTGGAGCGGGCAGAAGTCAAGCGCCAAGCGTTCTCGCCAGAGGTATTGCTCATCTTCAACAAGGAGGGACAAGACAAGTTCGCGCGTGCATCGTCGCTCTATCTCAAGGAACATATCGCGATTATTCTGGACAATAAAATTATCTCCGCGCCTGTTATTCAGTCGGCTAATCTGCGTGAGCCAGTGATACAGGGCAATTTCACACTGAAAGAGGCGGCGCGATTGCGCGACTTGCTGAACGCGGGCGCGCTGCCTGTGAGCCTGTCGCTGGAGAGCATCAATCGCGTAGAGGCGATTCTGGGCGCGCAAGCGTGGGATCGCATCATTCAGGCAGGCGTGATAGGGTTTGCCCTCGTGGCGGCGTTTATGGCTTTCTATTACCTGCTGCCGGGCGTCATCTCCGTACTGGCGTTGGGACTGTATGTGCTGTTCGCGTTGGCAATCTTCCGCGCGACGGGCGTCACTTTCTCACTGCCAGCGATTGCGGGCATCATCCTCTCGATTGGCATGGCGATTGATGCGAACATCCTCATCTTTGAACGCCTGAAGGAAGAGTTGCGGCTGGGTCGGACGCTGCTGGCGGGGCTGGACGCCGCGTTCAAACGCGCCTTCCCCGCAATCTTCGACTCGAACCTCAGCACGATTATCATCTGTCTGATTCTGTACTACTTTGGCACGGGTCCCGTGCAGGGCTTCGCGACGACGCTGGGCATCGGCGTGGCGATCAGCTTCTTCACGGCGATATTCTGCACGCGCACGATGCTCTACACGCTGGTCGGGCTGGGCGTGCATCCGAGCGAGAAGCTGTTCGGCTTGCGCCGCCAAATAGGGCAGGAGGTGGGCGAGCAGCTAGGCGCAGCGAAGGATCGGTTCGATTTTGTGAACAAGCGCGGACTGTATTATGCGATTAGCGGCGTCGCGATTGCGATTGGTCTGGTGTTCTGGCTGGGGCTGGGCGGGCTGAAGCCGGGCATCGATTTTGCAGGCGGCAGCGAGATTGTGCTGCAAAAGCGCGTAGCGACCGCCGAGCCGCCGAGCCAGCCACCAACCAACGCGACCGCCGAGCCGCCGAGCCAGCCACCAACCAACGCGACCGCCAAGCCGTCCAATCAACCTGCAACAGCGACGGGGCAGTCCACCGACGAGGCTCAACCTGCGCCCGCCGAGATGGAGCCGCCTGCCCAAGCGCAGCAGACCAAAACGCCCACAATCCCTGTAGCGCAGCTGCCCCCCATCGAGGCGAACTTGGCGCAGGTGCTGAGCCTGCTGCGTCAGGCAGGCTTCGAGAAGGTCGGCGCGCTGTTCGCGGAGGGCAACCGCCAGCTGATTGTGCATGTGGCAGACGCCGACGCCGATAGTCTGCAGAAGATTACCGACGCGCTCAAGCCGTTGGGCGACCTCCAAGTGGTCAGCTTCGCCAGCGTCAGTCCGCGTGTGCGTGAGGAGACCGTGCAACGCGCTGTGACGGCTGTGCTGCTCGCGCTCATCGCGACTCTACTCTACATCGCGTTGCGCTTCTCCATCGAGGGCGGCTGGAGCGGCTTCAAGTTCGGCGTCGCTGCGACGCTCGCGCTCGCGCACGATGTGTTGATTATGGTCGGCGGCGCGGCAATCTTGGGCTATCTGCTCGGCTGGGAAATCAACGCGCTCTTCATCACCGCGCTGCTCACGCTGGTCGGCTTCTCCATCAACGACACGATTGTCGTATACGACCGCGTGCGCGAGAACCTGCGCCACCGCGCGCGAGGCGAGACCTTTGCTACAATCGTGAACCGCAGCTTGAACCAGACGCTGGCGCGCTCTATCAACACGAGCCTGACGCTCCTGCTGGTGCTGATTGCGTTGGTGGTCTGGGGCGCCGTGACGCAAGACCTGCGCTTCTTCTATGTGGCGATGCTGATTGGCGTGATTGCTGGAACCTACTCGTCGATTTTTATAGCGAGCCAAATCATGGTGGGCTGGCAAGACGCGCGTGAGAAGCTGCACCAGCGTCAAGCGGCGGCGGCGAAGGCGACAGCGACCACGCCGAGACCATCCCAGCCGACAAGCAGCGCCGCCCCCACGAACGCTGAGCCTGCCCCAACTGCTTCTGGGGAAACGCGCAAGAAGCGCCACGCGCAACATGTGGGCAAGCGCAAGCGACGATACTGATGAACACGCGCCGTATCACGCCCGAATCAGATGAGGCGAGCAAACGCCGCGCGCTCGCGGCGGTGTTCCTGACGATTTTTGTGAGCCTCATCGGGTTCGGGATTGTGATACCGCTGTTGCCCTTCTACGCTCAGAGGTTCAACGCGAGCGAGTGGCAGATTGGGTTGCTGTTCGCCTCGTTTTCGGCGGCGCAGCTGCTCGCCGCGCCCATTCTGGGCGACTGGTCCGACCGATATGGGCGTCGCCCCGTGCTGATATTGAGCTTGCTGGGTTCGGCGGCGAGCTTTGTGATGCTGGCGCTCGCGCCGAACCTGTTGTGGCTGTTCCTCGCGCGCCTGCTGGACGGCTTCACAGGGGGCAATATCACCACTGCGCGCGCCTACATCGCCGACATCAGCCCGCCTGAGAAGCGTGCGAAGAACTTCGGGCTGATTGGCGCGGCGTTCGGGCTGGGGTTCATTTTGGGACCTGCGCTGGGCGGCGGGCTGGCGGTGTATGGGCTGGCAGTGCCTGCGTGGGCGGCGGCGGCGATTTCCCTGATTGCGACGGGCTACGCTTTTTTCGCGCTGCCTGAGACCGCGCACCTGACGCATGCGAAGCGTCCCTCGCCGTGGCGCGAGATGCCCCACACGCTCACGCGCAGCCCCGCCGCGCGACTGCTATGGGTGAACTTCATCCTGTGGATTGGCTTCGCCATCTATCAGACGACATTTCCCCTGTTCGCGAATGTGCGTTTCGGCTTGGGTCCACAAGAGATTGGGTATGTGCTGGCGGTGGTGGGCGTCGTGAGCGCGGTCTCGCAGGCGGCGTTGGTGGGGCGCGTCGTGCATGCGCTGGGCGAGAAGCGGACGCTGTTGCTGGGCGTGGCGTTGAACATCGTCGGTCTGACGGGCGCAGCGTTTACTCACTCGCTGGGCGCGTTTTACGGCTTAGTGGGGATAGCGGCGGTGGGCGGCGCAATCGGGTTGCCCAGCCTCACCAGCTTGATTAGCCAATCGGCGACTGACGCCGAGCAGGGGCGCGTGCAGGGCGTATCGGGTTCGCTGGAGAGCCTCGCGCGGATTATCGCGCCCATCTGGGGCAACGGCGCGCTCCAATACAGCGATGCGCTCCCTTACGCCTTCGCGGCAGGGCTACTGATACTCGCAGGACTGCTGGCGTTCGGCATGAAGCCCACTCAAGCGAGCGCGCCGCGCCGCGCCTGAGCGCGTCGCTACTCCTTCTTGCGCACGCTGCCGCCCTCTTTCGGACTGGCGTCTATCTCGTTTTTGAAAGTGGAACGCCCGACCCGCTTCTCCTTGTAGAACCTGCCAATCACAACCACCTTATCGTCCTCTGCAATCGGCAGGTGTCCATAGCTGAACACTGTCAGCTGCTTACCGTCGCTGTCCAACTTGAAAGTGGTGTAGGCGTTGCCTGCGCGCGAGGTCTTCTTCTTCAAGTCGTCGACTTCGCCTTCCACTTGCACTAACTTGCGATGAAACTTGTCGGGGTCTTTGAGGATTGCTGCGACTGTCGTTTTGATGGGCGTCGGTTTGGGCTGTTGCTGAGCAATCAGCCCGCTCCACAACGCTGCGATTGCCACGATGAGTACCAGTGTTCGCATCGGCTCTACCTCCGTGAGGAGAGTTCGTCGCAGGGGGTTGGAGTCCTGCAGCAATCGCGTGGGGAATCCAGATTGGCGCGGTCGGCTCAGTCCACTTCTGGCTGCACCTGATACGCAAGGAGTATAGCGTCGGCGACTTCGACGAGCGATTTGCCCGTCTGCTCGGCGGTCTGTTGCAGGCGTCGGAAGGCTTCCTCTTCCGAGAGACCGAGTTGCTGCATTAGCGTGCGTTTGGCGCGTCCGATGCGGCGGCGTGCGCGCATCTCTTGCTCCAAGTGCAGCGTTTGAGTCTCTAACGCTTTGAGCTCGCGATAGCGGCTCACCGCCACCTGAATTGCGGGGGCGAGGTCGGCTTCCCGAAACGGCTTGACTAAGTAGCCCAGCACGCCTGCCCGATCCGCGCCCGCAATCATTTCAGGTTCACTGTATGCCGTGAGGATTAGCACAGGCGCGATGCGCTCCTTTGCCAGCCGTCGCGAGAGTTCAATCCCGTCCATTTCGGGCATCATAATGTCGGCAATCACGAGGTCGGGTTGTAGGGTGCGTGCGAGTTCCAGCGCGTCCCTGCCGTTGTCCGCTTCGCCCACGACGACATGCCCCATCGCCTCCAGCATCGTTTTCAGGTCGAGGCGAATCACGGGTTCATCGTCCACAATCAGCACGCGATAGGCTTTCATTCTCCACCTCCTGCGAAGAAGACCTCCACGCCGCGCGGTTGCAGGTACTCGCGCAGGCGTTCGGCTAAGCGTTGTGTGCCGGGCGTCTCGGTCTCGGAGTGCCCGCCCTCAAGCAGTACGACATCCCGCGCCCACGCTTCCCAAGTGTGATGGTGGCGCACTTCGCCTGTGAGGAGCGCGTCGGCGTGGGCGCGTTGCGCATCGGGCAGGTAATCGCCGCCCGAGCCGCCCACCACCGCGAGCGTGCGTATCACTTTGCTGGGCTTGCCGTACACGCGCACATAGGGATTGCCGAGCTTCTCGGCGAGGTAATCGCGCAGTTCGCTGGCGAGCATCGGTTTCGGCAGCGCGCCCACACGCCCCAGCGCGTGCTGAGATTGCGTGTGCAGCGGATACACATCGTAAGCGACCTCTTCGTAAGGGTGGGCGCGCAGCATCGCCTGTATCACAGGGCGCAGCCGCTCGGCGGGAACGAGCATCTCGATGCGCATCTCGTCGGCGTGTTCGCGTTTGCCCACCTGCCCCAGATAAGGGTTCGCGCCCTCCATCGGCTCGTAAGTGCCCGTGCCTGCCGTGTAGAACGCGCAGCGACGATACAGCCCAATCACGCCTGCGCCGGCGTTCGCCATCGCGTCAATCACGGCGTCGATGTGCTCAGTCGGGGTGAACACGGCGATTTTGTATTCCTGTCGCGTGGGTCCCTCGCCGAACGGGCGCGCCTCCGCCAGCCCCACCTGTTCCGCCAGCGTATCGTTAATCCCGCCCGGCGCGACATCCCAGTTGGTATGCACGGCAATCAGGGCGATTTTCGCCTCGCACAACGCCTGCACCGCCATCCCCACAGGGTCGTCGAAGCGCACTGTGTTGAGCGGACGGAAGATGAGCGGATGATGCGTCACCAGCAGTTGGCACTCGCGGTAGCGGGCGTTGGCGACGGTGCGCGGGTCGGGGTCTAACGCCGCCAGCACGCGCTCCACGCGCTGGTTCGGGTCGCCGATTTGCAGCCCGATGGGATCGTTCGGGAACGCCCACTGCGGCGGGGCGATTTCGTTCAGATAGCCCAGCACTTCGCGTACCGTCGTCGCCATAACGCTGGAATTGTACCCATCTCCCACACGGGGGGTATAATCGTGGCAGCAACAGCAATCAAACCCACTCGCAAGCGCAACCCACACCCACGCCCGACACACTACACGACATCCACGCTATTGCGCCAGAGACCGCGCCCGCGCCTGAAGTCCCCCCGCCAATCCAGTGCCACGACGCGGCGGCGTGGCTGCAGGGCGAGGCGAGCGTCTCATGGCTCGGCGGCTTCCCACTGGCTTGGCGGATTCTTGCTCAGCCCTATCCAGCAGAGCCGTCCGATGATTATGCCGAGCGCCGCGGTAAGCGCAATCAGCCAGCGCGGATGCATCCCAAACAGGCGCGGCGCGTTCGCCAGCATCTCGTCGGGCATCAACGGCGCGCTCAGCAACGCGAACAGCCCCGTCACCATCGTGAACACCGACATCGTAATCAGAAACACCCAGCCGAGTGTCAGGCGCATGAAGGTGAAAATCCCGCCCAGCACCTGAATCGTTGCAAAAAAGCGCAAGCTGAACGGCGTGGGCGCGTCTTTCGCTAACGCCGTCCACCAGATGCTCGCGCCTATCAACAGCCAAAAGAGCGCAATCACGCGCGTTGCGGTCGTCATCGTTTGTGGGGTCCGAGCAAGTAGAGCTTGCTTGGCGTCGCAAGCCACATCTGTCGTCGGACGACAAGAGTATACCCCCTGCTAAGGGTACAAATCTTGAGTTCACGCAGCTTTTGAGCGCAATGCGATGTGCCTCCCCCCCTTCGTGGCGTCGCCAACCGTACCGTCGTCGTCTCCGCCGACGAATATTGCTTGGACAGGTCTGATACCGTTCGTACAGGGCGGGCGTCTGCGTGATTTCCACGCCGTGCGCGCAGATGCGCTGCCACCTATCCATCGCATCGGAGGCAGCGTCAGGTCTGCCCGCTGGAAAAAACTCCAACAGCCTCCGCTCACACTTGATAGATGACGCATCCTGTCTGCTCCAGTGCGAGGCGCAAGCCGAGAACGCGCTCGTAAAACGCGCGTATCGCAGCCCAGTTCAGCGCTGGCAAAAGCGCGATAAACTCCAAAATCGTTCGCTCCTGAAGGGCGGCGCACCTGCTTCCCCTCTCAGTGCCTCTCAGTACCCCCCTCTCGCGCTCTCTATTTTTGACTAACCGTTCGTTCGACGACACTTGAAACGACGAAATACTACCTGTTGGGCTTTGCACGACTGCACACACACCACATCCTGTATGCCAAAAACCCAAAATGCGTCGATCGCCGACTTTTTGCCACTTGAGTTCAAATCCACAGCCGATCGACGACACCCCTTGACTTCACCGACAACGATAGGGTATAGTATTGCCGTCAACGCA
>CALGZO010000144.1 GCA_937934465.1 uncultured Fimbriimonadales bacterium
CGCGCTGCCGCAGTGGCTGTTGCCGTGCGCGTTTGCGCAGAGCGAGTTGGTAGAGACGCTGCTGACGCTGATAAGCGCGCATCGGTTAGGCGATGCGCCGTTGCCCCTGTGCCCGCTTGGCGAGCTGGGCGCACTGGGACCCGATCGGCGTGCGCTGTGGGGAGTGCTGGAGCCTGTAGACAACCCACCTGGCTTCCCTGCGTTTTGGGGGCACAACGCTCAGAGCGTTCTCACTATCCGTCAGAAGCCGAACGCTTATTTAGTGAGACGCGCCCAGCCGAAAGAGCAAAAGCCCCCCAATTACACGGCTCAGGTCAGTCGCGGGGCAGGGCAAATCCTTTTGGCAGAGCGGATGTGGCTCAAGACCCAGAGGCTGATGGCGTTGTGGCTGACGGAACCTGTGCTGGCGAATGTGTGGTGGCCATTTCAGGCGCACCCTGAGCTAACTGAGGCGCAACGCAAGGCGTTGCTGATGTGGCAAAACAGTACGCTGGGGTTGTTTATTGCAATCGGCAATCGTCAGGAAACGCGGGGGGCGTGGGTGTGCTTTAGGAAGCCTGTTTGGCTGCGCATGCCTGTCTTGGATGTGCGTGCGCTGAGTCGGCGTCAGGTGAACGCGCTGGCGCGTGCGTTTGACGCGCTCTCAGAGCAGCCCCTGTTGCCCCTGTCGCAGATGGACGCTGACCCTGTGCGTGCGCAGATCGACGCGGCGGTGGCGCGTGCGTTGGGCTTGGGGGACTTGTCGGGGTTGCGCGCCGCGCTCGCGCGCGAGCCTGTGATTAGCCTAACCCCCCTGCGCCAGCGCAGGCGTCGGTGAGGGGCGTCGTCGCCCCTGCCAGCCGAGAGCAGAAGAAAAGGCTCCTGCCAGTGTCGCTGCTACTCTACCAGCACATGCTTGTAGAGCTCGCTGGGGTCGGGGTCGGGGCTTTCGTCGGCGAAGCGCGCCGCCTGCGCCACGCGCTCACGCGCCTGCTCGTCCCAGTGCTTCAAATCGGCTTCGGTCGCCAGCTGCTCCTTCAGCAGATACGCCTGAAGATTGGTGAGCGGGTCGCGCGTGCGCCACTGCTCGACCTCCTCGCGCGTGCGGTAGCTGCCTGGGTCGGTGATGTCCGCCGCGCCGTGCCCCACAAATCGGTAAGTTATCGCCTCCACAAAGTATGGCTCTTGGTGTTCGCGCACATGGTCGATGATTGCCTTCGCCTCGTCCAGCACCGTGAACAAATCCATGCCGTCGATTTGCTTAGACGGGAAGCCGTACACGCTGCCGCGCTGAGCGAGGTTGGTCACAGCGGAGTGGAGTTCCACAGGGGTGCCCATCGCGTACTTATTGTTCTCCACGATGTAAATCACGGGCAGTTTCCACAGCCCTGCGATATTGAGCGATTCGTGGAGCAGTCCAGCGTTCATTGCGCCGTCGCCGAAGAAGCAGAGCGTGACGCCGCCCGTTTCTTGGTACTTTTGGGCGAAGGCGACGCCCGTGCCGATGCCCGTCACATCGCCCACGATGCCGTAGCCGCCCAGAAAGTTGCGCGCCTTATCGTACATATGCATCGAGCCGCCCTTGCCGCGACACAGCCCCGTGACCTTGCCGTAGAGCTCCGCCATCACCGCGTTCGGGTCGCTGCCCAGCGCCAGCAAGTACGCATGGTCGCGATAGTGCCCCAGCACACGGTCCTCAGGGCGCAGGTGGTGGATAAACCCCAGCGCCAACGCCTCCTGACCGATATAAAGATGTAGGTAGCCGCCAATCTTATCTTGGCGAAACGCCTTGTCGCAATGCTCCTCAAAGCGGCGGATAAAGAGCATCTGTTGGTACAACGCCACGATTTCCTTCGAGCTGGGCGTGTATGCCCGTGACTTCGGTTTCGAGTTCGTTGCGGTTTGCGTGCGCTTGCCTGTCTTCATAGTAGCCTCCAAAGCCGTTATAGTGTACCCCACGAGGTATACTGGCGTTATGGGCGTGTTCCAGATTTTGGAGCATACGGCGGATAAGGGGTTGGCAGTGGAGGCGGACAGTTTGCCCGATTTGATGGCGACGGCGGCGCGCGGGCTGTTCCACCTGATGATTGACCCCGACGCCTACCCCCCCACCGAGAGCGTCGCGCTTCAGATTGAGGCGCCCGACTTGGAGATGCTCGCCGTGCGCTGGCTGAACGAGTTGGTGTACCAGTTCGAGGTACACCATCGGCTGTTCAGTCGCTTCACGGAGGTTGAGGTCGCGCCCTTGGCGGACGGGGGTTGGCGGCTGCGGGCGCAGGCGCACTACTGCCCCGTCACGCCCCAACAGATCGAGTGGAGCGGCGCGCCCGTGAAGTCCGTCACCTATCACGGGCTACGCCTGCAGCGCGACTCAGAACTCTGGCAGCTCCGATTCTATGTGGATGTTTGAGGGCGCGCCGTTCGACGCATACAGCACATTCTCCTCGCCTGGCAAGATACGCACGAGGTATTGATTTTCGGCTTGCTGGGTAATCTCGACGCCTGTCTTGACCATTTGTGGGACGAGCCAGAGCAAGGTGCGCAGGTGGCTGGTGGCGCGATGCGTCGTCCACGCGCTGGAACCTTCCGCGAACAGCGCAGGCAGGATGAGCTGGTCCGACAGGAAGTAGTCGACGGCGGCGCGCGTCTTCGCCCACGCCATAAACTCGTTCCACGCCTCCTCCACGACCTGTTCGACGGCGACGCCGCGCCTGCCGAGCCGAATGAAGCCAGCATAGCCTTGCTCCGACTCGGCGGTCAGCGTCACAGATAGCCCGAACCCGCGCGAGGGCAGCACGCGATGCACAAACTCCGGTTGCAACCCCATCAGCCCGATGAGCGTCTCTGCGGCTTGGTCGCCCCGCTTAAATATGTTTTCGGGCAGGTTCGACAGGGTGAAGATGAGCCGAATGCGTTTGAGCCGTCCGCGCTCGCGCCAGTCGATGGGTTTGAGCGGCGTCTGCGCAGGTTCCACATACAGCACGGCGCGCCCGCCGCCGCGCGGATAGAACCCCGCCTCTAAGGTCTCCAGACGCGCCTCGATCCCGAAATGACGCAGCGCAGGCAGGTACACATACTCCATGTAGTCCGTGCCGGGACTCCAGCCCACATGCGTGCCGCCGATAATCGTGATTTTGGCGGATTGCCCTTTGAGCGCGAGGGGCACTAACACGGTCTGCGCGACCAGCGCCAACGCGCCTGCCGAACCCTGACCTGAGATATCCTCGATGTCGAACATGAACTCGCCGCCAATCACTTCGCCAGGCTCGAAGCGCAGCTCGGTGGAGCCAATCATCGCGCCTGAGACACGCGCGTTGCTAATCGTGGCGGCGGCATGAATAGCCGTCAGATGCTGAGGTTGTAAGCCTGCGTTCGGACGCTTCACACGCAGGTTGTAAAACTCAACAGGTTGACCCGTCATCATCGATATGGCTAAAGCTACCCTCAGTATCTGCCCGCCGCCTTCGCCATAGGAACCATCGATCTTAATCACATCACCTACATTTGAACGCATAGTCATCTTAGCCCCATTATACCCAATCGGTAGGGTAAAATTAGGCGCGTTATGAGCCTGCTGCTGAGCCGCGAGGTGAGCTTTTACCTGAACCGACTGCGCCAGCTACACTTGCGCCTGCGCGACCACCTCTATCGCCATCTGCGTTCTCAAGACCCAGCGGCGTTAGCACAGGTGAGCCACGACGCCGACGGCGACACGCAGTATGCCATCGACGCGCACCTCGAGACCTTGCTGATCGACCTCTGCCGCGAGTGGGCGCAGGAGTCGCCGTTCGTGCTGATTGCTGAGGGCATCGGCGAGGATGGCTGGTATCCCCTGCCCGAAGGGACGCCTGCACGCGAGGCGGAGTTCCTGCTGATTGTTGACCCCATCGATGGCACGCGCCCGCTGATGTACGACAAGCGCAGCGCATGGCTGCTGAGCGCGATTGCGCCGAACTTCGGACGCGAGACCACTCTGGAGCATGTGATTGTGGCGATGCAGACCGAGCTGCCCACCACACGGCAGTACCTTTCATATCATCTATGGGCGGTGCGTGGGCAGGGCGCGCATGCCGAGCGGCACAATATGCTCACAGGCGCCATCGAGCCGACGCGCCTTGCCCCCAGCCGCGCCACGACCCTCGAACACGGGTTCGCCTCGTTCGTCAAGCTCTTCCCCGAAGGCAAACGGCAAATCGCCGCGTTGGAGTCGGAGTTCTGGGCGCGCGCGCTCGGCGAGAGCGTCAACCCGCGCGTGTTCGAAGACCAGTACGCCTCCACAGGCGGGCAGCTGTTCGAGCTGATGAGCGGACGCGACCGCCTGATTGCCGATGTGCGTCCGTGGGCGTTCGCGCAG
The DNA here is from genome assembly GCA_937934465.1 of uncultured Fimbriimonadales bacterium. GTDB lineage: Bacteria > Armatimonadota > Fimbriimonadia > Fimbriimonadales > GBS-DC > GBS-DC. The sequence continues at coordinate 4,334 of CALGZO010000144.1, forward strand.
ATGGGGTCGCCCGTCTCGCCGCTCACCTGCCACCCTTACGATATCTGCACCGCGCTGATTGCGCAGGAGCTGGGCGTGCAGGTGACCGATTTACACGGCGAGCCGTTGCGCGCGCCGCTGGACATTCGTGCGCCCGTCGGCTGGATTGGCTACGCCAACGCCGCCCTGCGCCAACGCTATGAAGCCCTCCTGCTGGAGCTGTTATGGGGGCAGGCTTAGGGAATCACCTTGTTCAGCGGATACTCCACCAGCCCCTCCGCGCCCGCTTTGCGCAAGCGTGGGATAATCTCGCGCACCTGCCCCTCGTCTAAGATGGTCTCGATGGCGTACCAGCCCTTGTCGCTGAGGGGCGCGAGCGTCGGCTTGCGCAGCGCAGGCAACTCCGCCAGCACCGCGTCCAAGCGCGACTCATGCACATTCATCTTCAGCCCTACCAACTTGCCCGCGTTCAGCGCGCCTTGCAACATCAGCGCGATGCTCTCCACCTTCTCGCGCTTGAACGGGTCTTGCCACGCAGCATGATTGGCAATCAGGCGCGTGGTGGAGTGTAAGATTACTTCCAGAATCCGCAAGTTATGCGCCCGAAGCGAGCTGCCCGTCTCAGTGTTCACCACGATAGCGTCTACTAAGTGGGGCACTTTCACCTCGCACGCGCCCCACGAGAACTCCACCTGCGCCTGCACGCCCTGCTGCTGCAAGTATCGCTGCGTCAGGCGCACATACTCGGTCGCGATGCGCTTGCCCTGCAAATCCGTCACGCTCTGGATGGCGGAGTCGTTATGCACAGCAATCACGATGCGGATGGGGTTGCGCGTGTTCTTGGAGTATTGCAGCTCCAGCACCTCGTGTACCTGCGCGCCGCAGTCTTGGATCCAGTCGTAGCCTGTGACCCCAGCATCCAGCACGCCCTCTTGCACATAGAGCGGAATCTCCTGAGGGCGCAGCAGAATCGCTTCCAGCTCCACATCGTCGGAAATCGGCTCGTAGGAGCGTCCCGAAGGTATCTTGAAATCCCAGCCCGCCTTGCGAAAGAGATGGAAGGTCGCCTCTTGCAGACTGCCCTTGGGAAGCCCCAGTCGGAGTTTTCGTGCGTCGCTCATGGCAGGAAAAGTATACCTCGCGCCGAAACCGTTAAGCACGGAGGCGATGGCAGTGACACCAGGCAAATTTAACATGCTGCGCAAGAAACTGCAGAACGATACGGACTTGAACGCGATTATGAACTACTTTTACGACCATTTCGCCGACCACGAGGAGTTCATCAAGATGTGCGAGCCGACACGCCACGAGGACTTGGAGTCGCTCTTGCCGACTGTGATTCGGGGCGTGTTCAAGCGACCGCGCGTGGTGTTGCGGGATGTCGTTCTGCTGCGCGTGCCTGGTCAGAACATGGTGCATGGCGGCTTCTCGATTGACGGCGCGTTGGGGTTCTTCTTTTACTTTGAAGACCTCGATATGGGGGCGATTGGCATCGTTGGCGGTCCGTTGGGCGACCTTTCGGTAGCCGTGCGGTTTCGCATCAGCGCCCTGATTACTAAAAACGGATCGTCATAAGCAGTTCGCGGGCGTCGCGTTCGGGTACGCCGATGCACTGTTCTGATTGACCGCGCGTGTGGCGGAGCGCGCTCCACGCGAGGGCGCAGGCGTCCAGCAGGTCGTCTAAGCGCGCCCCTGCCGCTCGGCAGGCTTGCATTTGGGATTCTAACTCACAGGCGTCGAGGTTCAGGGCGCGCGTCAAGGCGTCGAGTCGCGCCTGCATGCCTTGCGGGGCGCGTTTGGAATGCTCCATCGGCGCGCCGACCATCGCCGCAAAGCTCAACTCTGGGTGCGACTCCCATACCTGCGTTTGCCTATCGGGCGTTAGCAGCGCGTCCAACTCGCGTATGCGCGGGATGAGGTGATACGCCTGCACGCTCAGCCCCAGCGTGCGCAGCGGCGCGTAGGAATGGGCGTTCAGCATCGCGCGGGTGGGCGGAATGAATACGCTACTGGCGCGTTTCCCCAAGCGTCGGCGCGCCTGCGCGTCGCACGGGCGCATCCGCGCGCGCCCCGACTCCCACAACCCTATCGGCATATCCACCGCAACCGCCTGCGCGTCGGGGTAGGCGTCCATTATCGCAGCGAAGCGCGTGTAGACCTGCGCCTGTAGCGCGTAAGTACCGACCTCCAGCGCGACCGCAAGCCAGCCGCCGCGACAACCGTCCACCCCTATCACCAGCATCGCCGACCTCGCCACAAACGGCTCTGCACATCGCCGCTGCGCCCATGCTTCACGGAGTGGCGCATCATCCTCTATCATACCTCGCGATTATGTGGGTTCTTTACCAAACCTGACAACTTCCGCAGCAGGATTCGCGCTCTTTGGCACATAGTGTGCAGTTTTGCCCCCCGACTGCCACGCGCAGTCAGGAGGATAACCATGATGCGACGAAACATTCTAACGGTTGGGTTAATCACTGCGCTGTTGAGCGCGAGCTTTGCGAACACAACCTTGTTCAACAACGACAAGGTGCAACTGATAGGCACTGTTACCGTGACGCTGAACTCTGTCTCGCCGAACGCGCTCGTACAGATTGTCTACAACAGCAGCGCTCCCTACTACACGAACGCGGGCGTGTTCAACATAACTACGACTGCGCCGCAGAATCAGGCGTTCTGCGTGGACTTGGATCATGTCATCAACTACAACACGCCCTACACCTACGAACTCTGGCTTGCTTACGGTCGCGTCGGCGCACTGCTGAACTTGAAAGACAGCTTCATCACTGCGCCCGACATCAACAACAAAGCCGCTGGGTTCCAAATCGCGATGTGGGAGATTGCGCATGACCACTCGCAGGGCAATCCCGACAATCTCAGCGGGAACATCTTCCAATACAGTCAGGATGCGACGATTCTGGGCTACGCCAACAGCCTGCTGAGCGCGACTGCGGGGCAAGCCGCCTACTACTACTATCTGCGCAGCATCGATCGGAACAATCCGACTCAGGACTTGGCGATGGTTCCCGAGCCTGCCTCGCTGATTGCGCTGGCGACAGGTTTCGTGGGGCTGATTGCCCGCCGACGCCAGAAGTAAGTTCCCAGAGATTACAGTAGAAAACCCACTGACTGCCCCCTCTCCCACGGCGTGGGAGAGGGGGTTTTGCTATGGGGTCACTTTTTTTTGAGTTCCCTCGGCGCGTCTGGCAGTGCGACGCCCTTCGTGACTTCGCGAGCGTAGACCAACTCAGGTGCGACGCCTTTCTTGGCGTCGCAAAGCGTCCCCGCTGACGAGCCTCGCTTGGACAGGATTGTCCAAGCCACGCAAGCACGGGTGCGACGCCTTTCTTGGCGTCGCAAAGCGTCCCCGCTGACGAGCCTCGCTTGGACAGGATTGTCCAAGCCACGCAAGCGCAGGTGCGAC
>CALGZO010000145.1 GCA_937934465.1 uncultured Fimbriimonadales bacterium
ACATTCTTGTCCCAGCACGCACGCTTTTGAGGCACGGACAGGAGTGTCCGTGCTACAAGGTGGCTGGGACACTCCTGTCCCAGCACACACGCTTGTATGGCACGGACAGGAATGTCCGTGCTACAGTGGCTGGGACACTCCTGTCCCAGCACACACGCTTCTAAGCACGGACAAGAATGTCCGTGCTACAGTGGCTGGGACACTCTTGTCCCAGCGTTTGGCAGGCGGGTATACTCTTGCGCGCCACGAGCGTCTAACTTTCAGGAGTAGATAGGTATGTACGGCGGTATGCGCAGTTCGGGGCGAATGTTTCGGATTATTATGCGCCACGCAGGCGTCTCGCGCGAGATGGGCGGCGAGGAACTCTCGCTTGCTGTGCAGCGCGTCGACCAGATGTTCATCCAAGCCCTCGACGCTGGCGCGTCGGATATCCACATGCACCCCGAACATAACGCCTTACGCATTCGGTTCCGCATCGACGGCGTGCTACACGAACACGAAGTAATTACTCAGCCCGACCTAATCCAGTCGATGATTAGCCGTGTGAAGCTCGCGGCGAACCTGCACCTGGACGAGAAACGCGACACCCAAGACGGACGCATCGATATGGAGTATCTGGATCGGCGTCTGAGCGCGCGCGTGTCGTGTATCCCCACTCTGAACGGCGAGCGGATTGTGATGCGCATTTTAGACCCCGCCAAGATGCAGGTCAAACTCGACTCGCTGGGCATGCCTCAGGATGTCATCACACACTGGCGACGCGCCTTGCAGGTCGCCTACGGCATGCTGGTCGTTACAGGTCCCACTGGCTCTGGAAAAACCTCCACGCTGTACGCTTCGCTGCACACCCTCGATCGCGTGCGACGCAACATCGTGACGGTGGAAGACCCCGTAGAGTACGAGTTCCCCGATAATGTGATGCAGGTACAGGTGACGGAGAAGATTACCTTCCCGCGCGCGCTGCGGGCGATGTTGCGCCACGACCCTGATGTGATAATGATCGGCGAGATACGCGACCGCGAATCGCTGCAGATAGGCATTCAGGCGGCGCTAACAGGGCACTTGGTGCTGTCCACCCTGCACACCAATAACGCTATCGAGACGCTCAGCCGTATGATCGATATGGGCGCGGAGGACTATCTGATTGCCGCGACTTTGCAGTGCGCGATGGCGCAGCGGTTGGTGCGTGTGATATGCCCCGATTGTCGCGCGCCGTATCAGCCGACGCCCGACGAAATCGCCGCGCTCAGAATCCCCCAAGAGTGGCTGGCGCAAGCGCGATTTTTCGTCGGCAAAGGCTGCCCCAAGTGTATGAACACGGGGTATCGCGGGCGCACGGGCATCTTCGAACTGCTGCGCATTAGCCCTGCCGTGCGCGAAGCGCTGATTAACCGCGCCTCCAGCGACCAAATCATGCAAATCGCTGTCAAGGAGGGTTTCCGAACCATGCTGGATGACGGGCGCGACAAGGTGCTGCGCGGCATCACCACCCCCCATGAAGTGATACAAGCCGTCTACGCTGGCGTCTACGAAGGCTGAAATTATGCTTCGCCCCTCGCTAACGCTTGCATTCGCCTATCGCGTTCGGGTATACTTTTCGCCGTGAGCCGGTAGCTCAGCGGTAGAGCAACGGACTTTTAATCCGTGGGTCGTGGGTTCGATCCCCACCCGGCTCACCAATCTTCCCCCACTTATGGCTGCTGACCCTGCTCGCGTTTGGCTTTATCGGTGATATGTTTCACATACGCGCCACAGATGGGGCAGTAGCGCCAGTCCAGTTGGAGGGGATAGCGGCACTTGGGGCATCGGAGCGCGTTCTCTGGCGAGACGGGTCGGCTCGGCGCAGTGCGTGGGTTCGCAGGGGCGGTACGGGGCGACGCGGGCGTTGAGGCAGCAGGCGACTCAGCAGGACGCGCCTGCGGCGCGCCGAGTGTAGCGATTCGATAGCCCCCTTCGATAGGCTCCCAGCGCAGTCCGACCCCCTCGCAAAGTGCGTTCAAAGCCGCCTCCACCGACACGCTGGGCAGGTTCAGATTGTAGCGCAGGTTCGGCGCGTCGGGGGCGACTTCCACTTTCACCCCTGCTTGCTTGGCAATCTCCGCAGCTGCGGCGCGCAACAGTATCCCCGCGCCGACCAATCGCACAGTGCGCGGGCGCGTCTCTTGCACTTGCACCTGCGGCAACGGCGCAGCGCCAGCGATAGGCGCGATGTAGTACACCCCGTCGCGCACGCTGTAGCGCGTGTTGGTCGCCTCGCAGAGCAGCTGCAACGCACGCAGGAACGGCGTCTCGCGCAAGGTTAGGTAAACTGTGCGCTGGATGTCCACCTGTAGCACGAAATCCACCTTCGCCTGCGAGAACAGCTGCGCGAACACCTCGCGGGCGTCTGTGCCGCGCGCTTCCAAAGTGATTGTGGGTTCCTGACGGCGCATCATCGTGGCTTCTCCTGAACCTGATTACGGCGTATCAAGTTGCCTGCCTCATCATAGACCTCAACCGCGCCTTCGGTAGGCGGTTCGGACGGCGTTGGCGGCTTGGGCTGTGTCGGTAGGTTTTGGCGTGGGCGCGCGGGCGGCGATTTCCGCAGCGTCTCGCGGGGCTTTGCTTCCACCTTCGGCGCGGGCGGTTTCGGCGGCTCGGCGGGCGGTTTGGGCGTTTCTGTGGGCGGCGGCGCTGGGCGCAACGCCTCTTCGATATTCAACGGCTCCAGTTTGAACTTGGCAATCGCGTCAGCATCGTCCATCGGCTGCGGCGCAGCGGGTAGTGTGTCCGACTGTTCCGATGCAGGCGTCGGCGCAACGCCCCGCTCGGTCAGACGAGTGAGCAGCGCGTCGCTCGGTATCTGCCATAAATACGCTCCCACGCCCACCAATAGCGCCAACACAGCGACGCCGAACGCGCGTCTGAGTGCGGGCGCGCCGCCCGAGCGTTTCAGCAGTCGCTGTTGTTCTGGGGTAAGCGGCTTGCCTGCGCGCAACGCCTCCAACGCCTCCTGTGCTTGCGCAAACTCCGCGCGGCACGGGATACACACCGTCAAGTGCGCCTCCACCTGCCGCGACACAGGCGCAGGCAGCGTCTTATCTAAATAGCGCCACATATGACGCCTCGCCCAACCGCAGTTGCCACGCCGCATCACTCACCTCGCCTATATTGTACCAACTTCGGCGCGCAGGTAAAATATTCGCGATGACAACCGACCTTCAGGCAAAGCTCAAAACCCTACCGAAGCAGCCGGGCTGTTATATCTTCAAGGACGCGCAGGGGGCTGTGCTGTATGTAGGCAAAGCGGTCAGCCTGCGTCAGCGCGTGCGCTCGTACTTCCAAAAATCAACACAGCACACCCCCAAGATCGCTCGCATGGTGCGCAAGATTGCCGACCTGGAATGGATTGTCACCGACACAGAACTTGAGGCGTTGATATTGGAGTGCAATCTCATCAAGAAGCATCGTCCGCCCTACAATGTGCTGATGCGCGACGACAAGTCTTACCCTTACCTATGCCTGACGATGCGCGAGAAGTTCCCGCGCCTGCTGGTGACGCGCCGCGTGCGTCAGGACGGCAGTCGCTATTTCGGTCCGTTCGCGAACTCAGGCGCGGTATGGGGCACTCATCAGTTGCTACATCGCACTTTTCCTCTGATTCCGTGCGGCAAGGTGTGGAACGGCGAACCCAAACAGCGTCCGTGCCTGTATTATCATATGGGGCGTTGCCTCGCGCCGTGTGCGGGGCTATCCAACCCCGATGAGTACCGCCAGATTGTGCAGCAGGTTGCGCTGTTTCTGGAGGGCAAGGGCGACGATCTCATCGCCCAGCTGACCGCGCAGATGGAGCAAGCAGCCGAGCAGTTGGAGTTCGAGCGCGCCGCCAAACTGCGCGACCAAATCCACGCGCTGCAGGAGGTGCTTCAGCGCCAGAAGGTCGTGCAGCCCAGCGGCGTGAACGAGGATGTGATTGCCTTAGTCAAGGACGAGCGCGGCGCATGCGTGCAGATGTTCTTCGTGCGCAACGGCAAACTGCTCGGACAACGCAACTTCTTCCTCACCGAAGGCGCGGAGGAGAACCCCAACGCCATTATGAATGAGTTTCTGAAACAGTACTATCAAGACGCCGCCGAAGTGCCTGACAAAATCTTACTGCCTTACGAGATTACGGAGGCGCGGATTATCGCGCAGTGGCTGCGTCAGAAGCGGGGCGCGGGGGTGGAGATTCGCGTCCCCCACCGTGGCGAGGACGCCCAGCTGCTGGAGATGGCGGCGCACAACGCCGAACTCGCCCTCCAAAGCCTGCGCCAAGAGCTCGAACTCAAAAACGAATGGCTGGAGACGGCGATTCTGGAGCTTCAAGAAGCCCTGAACCTGCCCAACCCGCCTCAACGCATCGAGGCGTTCGATATCTCCAACATTCAGGGCGTCGCGCCTGTGGGCAGCATGGTGGTCTTTGAAGGCGGGCAGCCAAAGAAATCGGACTATCGGCGGTTCCGCATTCGGTGGCATCCCGAAAGCCCCGACGATTTCGCGATGATGCGCGAGGTGATTACCCGTCGGCTGCGCGAGGCGTTGTCGGGCGACGAGAAGTGGCGCACCTTGCCCGACCTGATGCTCATCGACGGCGGCAAGGGTCAGCTGAACGCCGCTCTGGAGGTAATCCACGCGCTCGGCTTCCAAATCCCCGCCGTCGGGCTTGCCAAGCGACATGAGCTAATCATCCTGCCCGATGCGGATGAGCCGTTAGAACTGCCGCGCTACAGCAAGGCGTTGCAGCTGCTGCAGCGCGTACGCGACGAGGCGCACCGCTTCGCAGTCAGCTATCACCGCAAGTTGCGCGAGCAGCGCGCCGTCAAGTCGCCTTTGGATGAGATTCCCGGCGTCGGTCCCCGGCGCAAGCGGATGCTGCTGCGTCTGTTCGGCTCCATCGACCGCATACGCGCAGCGAGCCTTGAGGAGCTCGCCTCCGTACCGACTATGACGCGCAAGCTGGCGCAACAGGTGCTGGACTACTTGCGCGAGGAGTGAGCCTCACTCGTCGACGCCTAAGATTTGGGTGTAGACCACCTGTTGGGGGTGTACCGCTACCACGCCGCGTGCGCCTAACTCCGACGAGCCCGACGCGCGGATGAAGCAGATGCCAGGCAGATTCACCAAGTCGTCCGAGCGGCGCAGCTCCTCAATCACCTGTGTCGCCTCGTCGCGCGAGTTGATAGGGCAGTCGATCTCTTGCCCATTCGTTAAGCCAATCAGCAAAGTTACTCGTGCCATAGCAGTCCTCCTGAGGAGTAGTTCCACGCAGGGCGCGCTCTTCCTGCTACTCGATTCGCGTGATGCGGTAATGCACCGCGCCTTTGGGGGTGTTGACGACGATATCCTCACCCGCTGCTTTACCCAGCAGCGCTTCGCCCAGAGGCGAGAGGATAGAAATCAGGTCTTGCAGGGGGTCCGCCTCAAATGAACCCACGATAGCGATGGTGCGTTCTTTGCCTGTTTCCAAATCGTGGAGCGTGACCTTACTGCCCAAATGCACGATTTCGCCTGCGTTGTCTGGACGCGGTACTACCCTCGCGCGGCTCAGCACGGTCTCTAAGTCCTTGATGCGCCCTTCCAGAAACGCCTGTTGACGCTTGGCGTCTTGGTAATCGAAGTTCTCGCTCAGGTCGCCCAGCGCGCGCGCGGCTTTGATACGCTCCACAATCTCGCGCCGCTTGACAGTCTTGAGCTCCTCCAGTTCGCGTTTGAGCCGTTCGTAGCCTTCGGGCGTAATCAGTATCTCCGACATGCTCACTCCTCGCTGAGGGGCAAGTATACCTGCACCGCATCTTGGAACGCTTGCCAGCTGTCGGCGTCGATGGCGGCGTCGAGAATCTGCTGCAATATCTCTAAGTCTTGGATTGCGTTCAGCGGCTCGGCGACTATCTGGGCGAGGTCGCCGTGCTTGCGTTGGAGGGTGCGCATGATTGTTTCAGACAACGCTCTCAAGCGTCCTTCGGCTACTCCTTCCGCGCGACCCTGAGCCAGACCCTCCGCGCGACCCTGAGCCAGACCCTCCGCGCGACCCTGAGCCAGACCCTCCGCGCGACCCTCCGCGCGTCCTTCTTGATAGCCTTCCAGAAGTCCCTGACGAATCCCGATTCGCTCCGCCGCCGAGATGAACGGCGAGCCTTTCTGGCGCTTGTACTCCTCCAGCGCGCGTTCGTATTCCTTCTCCAGTACCTCAGGCAGTTGCATAATCCCCTCCAGTAGCTCATCTAAGCGTGCGATGACCCATTCATTATACCCGCGCTCACGCGCCAATATCGCTAACTGTTTACGCGCTTCGAGGCGCAGGTTCATATCGTTGCGTGTCTCGCGCGCCTTGAAAAAAGCCAGCAGCATCAGCGCGGCAGGGTTGTGGCTTTGCTCCAACTGCTCGCGGTCGAGGTCAAGGAGCTTGATTACCCGATACTTATAGCGCAGCTCGCACCCGCCAAAGGTGTATTCGTAAGTGTCGGGTCGCCAGTTCGGATGCTCGTCTACCAGCACGGCGAAGCTGATAATCGGCAGGTCATACTCCAGAAACAGGCGCGCCATATAGCGAAACATGCGCTTCGGATAGTCGCGCTCGCGCTGCAGTTGAATCTCGATATGTATCAACAGCAGACGCTCCTCGCCTGTCTTCAAGTAGACCTTGAAGAGGCAGTCGACATACAAGCGTCGGCTGCGTGGCGAGGTAGGCAGCAACTCTTTGTCGATGAACTCTACCCCGCGCGACCAGTCGATGAGCGCGTGGACATCGGGCGCGGTCAGCTCCAGAAACTCCGCCAAGAACTGCCGCAAGAACCATTTCCACCAAAGGTCAAATAGCTGAGGGTGTAGATCAATCTCCATAGGCGTCTTTATACGAGGCAAACTCGGCGTTTCCTGCAAGTGAATGGGTACTATTGTAATATGCGACGCGCCTCTACGGTATGGACAGCAGCGTTCGTTTTGCTGTTAGGCTGCTTGTATGCGATTGGCGAGACGCCCACTCTGTGGGGTATTCCGCTCGGTGAGTATGCGCAGCGACGCGCTCAGCTGAGTCAGATGTTGGCGAGCGACCAGATTGCCATCCTCGCCAGCGAGAGCAGCCCGCCCACGCGCACTCGCTTCCGCCAAGAGAGCAACTTCATGTATCTGACGGGGCTGGAAGCAATCAACGGCGTGCTGGTCGTTCTGCCTGCGGATAGCCCGCTGGGGAGCGACGCTGTGCTGTTTCTGCCACGCCAGTCGCGTGTATCGCGCCTGTTTGAAGGTCCTCTCCCCGAACCAAACGAGCAAACGCGCCGCGAGTCGGGGATTGCAGACATTCGTGAGCGGAGCGAGTTTCGCGAGTTCTTAGCGGAGGCGCTGCGTCATCATCCGCGCGTGGCGGTGAACCGTCCTGCCCGCGCCGTGCTGACCGACGCCATCCGTGAGGCGAACCCAGAAGCCCAAGTGTCAAGCGTGGAGGGGTTCCTCGCGCGGCTGCGCGTGGTCAAGTCCCCTGCCGAGCTCGAGGTGCTGCGCAAGGCGGCGCACGCCAGTATTGCAGGGCATCGCGCCCTCGCCGCGCGACTTGCGCCAGGCGTCTACGAATACGAACTGGAAGGCGTCGCCCAAGAAGCGTTCCGTCGCCACGGCTCCGAGCGCGAGGGCTACCCGATGATTATCGGTTCAGGTCCGAATGCTTGCATCCTGCATTACAACGCCAACAAGCGGCGCGTGGGCGCAAACGAGCTCGTGCTGGTCGACATCGGCGCGGAATATTCGTACTACACCGCCGACCTCACGCGCACCTACCCCTCATCAGGCAGGTTCACCCCACGCCAGCGCGAACTCTATATCGCCGTGCTGGACGCCCTCAAATACGCCGAGCGCGAGGCGAAACCCGGAGTCACGCTGCGACAGCTCCACCAGAAAGTGGTGGCGTTCTTCCGCAATCACAAACTCCGCGCCAAAGACGAGAACGGCGAAATGCAGACGCTCGACCGATTCTTCGTGCATGGGCTGTCGCATATGTTGGGCATGGATGTGCATGACCTTGATACGAACGAACCACTGCGCCCCGGCATGGTGTTCACAATAGAGCCGGGCTTATACATCCCCGCGGAGGGCATCGGTATCCGCATCGAGGACAACTATGTGGTGACCGAGACGGGGGTGGAGAACCTCAGCCGCGCGCTGCCCCGTGAGCCGAGCGAGGTCGAACGCATGGTGCGCGGCGCACGCCGACGCTGAACTTGCGATGCAACCGCCGCTGTCGCTCTACTACCTGACTTTCAGCCGCGCGGAGGAGGCGCAAGCCGTAGCGCACGACCTGCTACGCCAGCGAATTGCCCTCTGCGCGAACTGGTTCCCCATCACCTGCGCCTACCTCTGGAACGGCGAAATCGAGCAAGAACCTGAGACGGTGCTGATTGTGAAGGCGCGGGCAGGGGCGCGCGACGCTATCGAGCAGGTCGTGAAAGCACACATCGACTACACGCAATTCATAGGCGAGCTGCCCTTGCGCAGCGTGAATGAGTCGTTCGCGCAGTGGTTCACGCAAGAGATGGACGGGTAGAATTTTGATTACTGCATCGGGTATGCTATAAGGTACAATCGGTTGTGCTAAGCGGTACGCTTGACGCAACCGCTGGGTGAGAGCATGGCGAGTTCGAAGCGGAAGAGCAATAAACGCCGAGATAACGGGCGCAGAATCCCTGAACCGCCCAAGCCGCGTTCGCAACAGTTTTACGATCGGGTCGCGCTGTTGCTGGTGCTGGTGGGGCTGGTGGCGTTGGTGAGTTTGACCGTACCCAACAGTGGGGTGGCGGGCGCAGCGTTGCGCGACGCGCTGAGGCTACTTTTTGGCAACGGGGCGTTCCTGTTGCCTGTGGTGCTGTGGTTGGCAGCGGGCGCGTTGGTGTTTGGCTATGGCAAACTGGCGTTGCCCGAAGTGATTGGCGGCGGCGTGATTGTGTTTCTCACCTTGCTGGGCTGGATGGCTCAGCCCCACGGGTCGGGCGACTGGTTCCACGCCGACGCGCTGCGCGCCACGGGGGGCTACTTGGGCGCGGTGATTGGCTATGTATTGACTCTGGCGCTGGGGCAAGGGCGCGCGGTGGTGCTGGGCGTGCTGCTGCTGTTGGGATTGCTGATGTTATTCAACCTGCCGTTGGCGCAGGCAGTGCGCGGTCTGGGCAAGGCGCTCTGGTTCAGCTGGCGCGGCGCGTCCACCGCCACGAAAGCGGTCGCCTCCGTCGCCTCTGAAACCGCCTCCAAAGCCGCGCAAAGCGTGAAACGCAAGCCCGACCCGAAGCCCGCACGCCCTGCCGAACGCCCTGCCGTGAGTGAGAACCCACGCAATAACAGCGCCGCCACACCTGCAACCCCGCACACTGCCGCCGTCCCACGCGACACGAGCGAACCAACCGAGCCAGCAAGCGAGCCGCGCAGCGCGCGCCCCGAACCGTTGCCTACGCCCAGCGCGTCTGGCAACTACACCCTGCCCCCACTCTCGCTGCTCAAAGAGCCGCCGAACCCGCCTAAACGCAACCAAGCCGAGATCAAAGAGAAAATCGCCAAGCTGGAAGAGACCCTCCAAGACTTCGGCATCGAGGCGAATGTGGCGGCGGTGGCGCACGGACCGACCGTCACGCGCTACGAAATCCAGCTTGCGCCAGGCATCAAGGTCAACCGCGTGGTGAACTTGGCGGACAACTTGGCGATGTCGCTTGCGGCAATCGCGGTGCGCGTGGAAGCCCCTATTCCTGGCAAGAGCGCAATCGGCGTGGAAGTGCCCAACGACCATCCCCAAATCGTCGCGCTGCGCGAGGTGATGGAGGACGCCGAGTTCTGGAACGCGCCGAGCCTGTTGACCGTCGCGCTGGGCAAAGATGTGGCAGGCGCGTCCAAGTACGCCGACCTGTCGCGCATGCCCCACTTGCTGATTGGCGGCGCGACCAACTCTGGCAAGAGTATGTGCCTGCTCTCGCTAATTACCTGCTTGCTGTTCCGCGCCACGCCGCGCGAGCTGCGCTTCGTGATGATCGACCCCAAGCGCGTGGAGCTGACTCTGTTCGATGGCATTCCACACCTAATGTGCCCTGTTGTGCGCGATGTGAAGCTGGCTGCGGGCGCGCTTCGCGCCGTGCTGAAAGAGATGGACAGACGCTACGACCTGTTCGCCAACGCGGGCGTGCGCAACATTCAAGGCTACAACGAACGCGCCCCCGAAGACGAACGCCTGCCCTATGTGGTGGTGATTATCGATGAGCTCGCCGACTTGATGATGCAAGCCGCCTCGGAGGTAGAGACCTCTATCGCGCGCTTGGCGCAACTTGCCCGCGCGACAGGGATTCATCTCGTCATCGCCACACAACGCCCCTCCGTCGATGTCATCACAGGCACCATCAAGGCGAACATCGCCAGCCGCATCGCCTTTGCCGTCTCCAGCCAGGTGGATAGCCGCACGATTTTGGACATGGTAGGCGCGGAGCGGTTGCTGGGACGCGGCGATATGCTCTATCTGCCTATCGACGCCTCTAAGCCCACGCGCATTCAGGGATGCTTCATCACAGAAGCTGAGATCGAAGCCGTCGCCGACTTCTGGCGCGCCCAAGAGTCGCCCGTCTACCTGCTCAACCCGACGGAGTTCGATATGCCGCTCAGCAGCGACTTCGACGATGAAGAAGAGAAAGACGACCTCTACCCCGCCGCCGTGCGTTTAGTGGTCTCGCACGGGCAGGCGTCTACCTCGATGTTGCAGCGTCGGTTCAAGATAGGCTACGGGCGCGCCGCGCGCTTGCTGGATTTGATGGAGCGACGCGGCATCGTGGGTCCGTTGGACGGCGCGAAACCCCGTCAAGTGCTGGTGACCCGCGCCGAAGCCGAGCAGATGCTCAAGCCCTACGAATGACGCCTACAATCGGAACGGATGGGGCAGCAGCTCCGCCAGTGTGTAGCGTCCCACAATCGCGTCGGGCTTGACCACCCACACCGTGCAAGTTTCGGGGTTAGCGGCGAACTCCAGCAGCACTTGTCGGCACGCGCCGCAGGGGGTTCCGCCGTCGGCGGTGCAGAGCGCAACTGCCGTGATGCGCCGTGCGCCCGCTGCAACCGCGTTGAACACCGCGACACGCTCCGCACAGACGCTCAGCCCGTAGCTGGCGTTCTCCACATTGCAGCCTGCGACGATGCGCCCGTCGTCGGTCAGTACAGCTGCGCCGACAGCGTAGCCTGAGTAAGGCGCGTAGGCGCGCTCACGCGCCCCACGCGCCGCCTGAATAACCTGCCGCTCAATCGCCTCAAGATGCATCTATTCCTCATCCCCTGCAGACTCCGCCGCCAACTCTTCCTCGAACATCTCTTCCATCTCGTAGGGGTCTTCATCCATCGCTGCGCTCATCTCGCGCATGAAGCGGCGCATGGTCTGAGGGTCGTCAGGGTCGCCTGCGAACTCCATGCTATCGGCGAGGTCGTCCAGCATCTGGTCTTCGCTGCGCAAGCGCGCCACGCGCGACACTAACCGCTTGGACTCAGTCGCGCCACAGATGGGGCAGACTTGGGGATTGTCGCGTTCGGCAATCCCCAACAGTTTCGAGAACCGTTTCCGACACTGCTGGCAACGGTACTCGTAGAGTGGCATTTCAGCCCATCACCTTCTGCAAGGTCTCCTTGAGGACGCTGGCAGACTTTTGCAGGGCGTCGCGCTCCTCCTGCGACACGCTAATCTCGATGACGGCTTCCACACCGTTGCGCCCGATGCGCGTCGGCAGCGAGAAGCATACATCATGGATGCCCAACGCGCCCGTCTGCAGGGTGGATACAGGCAGGATTTGCCGTTTATCCAGCGCAACCGCGTTCACGACTTGCGCGATGGAGACGCCCACAGCGTAGCCTGCGCCGCCTTTGAGCCGTATCGCCTCCGCGCCAGAGTTTTTCGTGCGCTCGAACACGGCGTCCATCGCCTCTTGGCTGTAGCCGGGGTAGTCGCGAATGGGCACGCCTGCAATCGTGGCGCAGCTCCACGCAGGAACCATCGAGTCGCCGTGTTCGCCCAGTATCAGCGCGTCCACATCGGTCGCCGCCACGCCAAAATGCTCGGCTAAGAACGATCGGAACCGACAAGTGTCCAGCACAGTGCCCAGCCCTATCACGCGCTCGGCGGGCAAGCCCGATTCTTTGACCGCCAGATAGGTTAGGATGTCCACAGGGTTCGACACCACGAGGATAATCGCGTCGTCGGCAAGTTGGACGCCCCTGACGCTGCCCAAGATTTCACGGAATAGCCCCACATTGCGGTTGATGAGCTCCAGTCGGCTCTCATCGGGGCGTCGGCGCAGCCCTGCCGTGATAATCACCATGTTCGCGCCTTGCAGGTCGGCGTAGTCGCCTGCACGGAAGCGAATAGGGTGCGAGTACGCAGCGCCGTGGCGCAGGTCGAGGGCTTCGCCTTCCGCCGCCTCGCGGTTGACATCGAGCAGCACAACTTCCGAAACCGCGCCTATCAACTGCAGGGCGAACGCCGCGTTCGAGCCGACGCGCCCGCCGCCGCCAATAATGCCTACCTTCATCTTCTTGCCTCCCTAATAGAGTAAATCGCGGTCGGACACGAGCATCCGAACCGTGAATATCATACCTGAATTCGCCCTACAGGATGGGGAACTGCTCCAAGAAGCGCAGGTCGTTCTCCAGAAACAGGCGCAGGTCGTCCACGCCGTACTGGAGCATCGGGATTCGCTCGATGCCCAGCCCGAAGGCGAAGCCGCTGTAGCGTTCGGTATCGACGCCGTAGCGCTCCAGGATGTTGGGGTGGATTAGCCCTGCGCCGCCGAGCTCGAGCCAGCCGCCCTTCCACGAGATGGCGAAGTCCACGCCCGGCTCCACGAACGGGAAGAAGTCGGGGCGGAACCGCACGCGCACTTCCGCGCCGAACATCAGCTGCGCGAACTGCGTCAGCACGCCCCGCAGATGAGCCATGCTGACCCCCTCGTCCACCATAAAGGCGTCGACCTGATGGAAGGTGTGCGAGTGGGTAGCGTCCACATTCTCATAGCGGTAGCATCGCCCGATGGTGGCAATTCGCAGGGGTAGCTGGCGTTCGCCGCTCTGCAGCTGCTCGAAGATGCGCCCCTGAATGGCGGTAGTCTGCGTGCGCATCAGATAGCCCGGCGCGATGTGGAATGAGTTCTGCTCGTCCATCGCGGGATGGTCTTCGGGGTAGTTGAGTGCGCCGAAGTTGTAGCGGAACTCTTCCAAGTCGTAGCCTTCAACGAACTCGAAGCCCAGCCCAATCAGCGCGGCTTTCACACGGCGCATAGTGAGCGTGAGCGGGTGCAGTCGTGCAGGTCGCAGAGGCGTACCGGGAAGCGTGATATCGAGCCGTTCCGCCTCGATGCGTCGCGCGATTTCCGCCTGTTCGAGTGCCGCGCGCCGCTCGGCAAGGCGCGTTTCGAGCTGCTCGCGCGCGGCGTTGACTTGTTGCCCGAACGCAGGTCGCTCCTCAGGCGGCAGGCTCCCCACCTGTCGCAGCATCTGGCTCAACGCGCCCTTTTTGCCGAGATAACGGGTCTCCACCTCCTGCAGTTCGGCGGTGGAGCTTGCTTGCGCAATTGCCTGCTCTGCTTCCGCTAAGATTGCTTGGATTGGCTGCATACGCTTTCCACGAGCATTTTGAACGCTTCGGGGTCGTGGATTGCCATCTCCGAGAGTTGCTTGCGATTGATTTCGATGCCGCGCTCGCTGAGTGCGTGGATGAACTCGTGGTAGCGGATGCCGTGCAGTCGGCAAGCGGCGTTGATGCGCGTAATCCACAGTCGTCGGAAATCGCGTTTGCGCTGCCGACGGTCGCGATAAGCGTACTGCAGCGACTTCATCACCTGTTCGTTCGCCTTGCGGAACAGGCGGCTTTTCGCGCCGTAGTAGCCCTCAGCTAACTTGAGTATCTTCTTGTGGCGACGGCGGGTCACCGTTCCACCTTTCACACGCGCCATAGTTCTCTCTCCTCCTTACTTGCCTGCTAATAGGCGGTTGATGCGTTTATACTCGCCCTTGAAGAGTTCGTCCTCAAGGTCGAGTCGGCGTTTGCGTGCGGGCGATTTACTCAGGAACAGATGGCTGTTCCCGGCTTTCTTGTGCATCAGTTTGCCCGTCGCTGTGCGTTTGAACCGCTTGGCTGCGGTTTTGCTGGTCTTCATTTTGCTCTTTGCCATGCTTCGAACCTCCTGTGTCGGGCGATTGGGGTTTGGGCGTCGGCTTTTTGGCGGGGGCAATCACCATCACCATTTGCCGACCGTCCATTCCGGGTTGCTTCTCGATGACGCCGTGTTCTCGCAGCGCCTCCGCGATTTTCCGCAGCAGTTGTTCTCCCGCTTGCGGTCGCCCGAATTCGCGGCTGCGGAAGATGACCACAAATTTTACCTTATCGCCCTCTTCGAGAAATTCGAGGGCGTTGCGCACTTTGGTCTCCATGTCGTGTGCGCCGATAGCAGGGCGCAGGCGAATGGTCTTGATGTCGCCGCCTTTTTGTTTCTTTTTGGCTTCCTTCGCCAGTTTCTCCTGCTCGTAGCGGTAGCGTCCGTAGTCCAGGATACGGCACACGGGCGGGTTCGCGGTCGGCGCGACTTCCACAAGGTCTAAGCCCTTCTCTTGGGCGAGTTTGATGGCGCGACGGATGTTCATCACGCCCAGTTGCGATCCATCCACATCGATGACGCGCACCTCTCTGGCGCGGATGCGGTTGTTGATTCTCAGTTCCTTCTGAATGGCTTGCTCACCCTCGCTTTGGTTAAGATACTACTCAATCAGCGTTTGCCCCAGCACGCGCAGGATGTCCTCCATCGCCTCTGGCGCGAAGCCCTCTTCGGCGTAGCGGATAATGCCTTTTTTGTCCACGATATACATCGTGGGGAAGGCTTTCACGCGCGCGCGGCGCATCACTTCCTGCTGGTTGGGCGGTACGACGATAGTGTAGGTCATTTTGCGCCCTTCAACGAACGCGCGGACTTCCTCAGGCGTGCCCGAATCGAGCGCGACGCCCACCACCACTAAGCCGCGCTCCTTATACTTGTCGTGCAACTCTTGCATATACGGAATCGCCGCCAGACACGGTCCGCACCAAGTCGCCCAGAAGTCAATCAGGTACACCTTGTCTTGCTTGCCCCCGAGTTTGACCTCGTTGCCCTTGAGGTCTTTGAAGGTCATTTCGGGCATCTTTTGCCCGACGCGCAGCTGCGCGCCTGAGGGCATCGTCGCGAACAGGAACGCCGCGACGCCCAGCAACGCCAAAGGCAGGATATACCGTTTCATAAGTTCGCCTCCACCTATTATTATACCACGCGCGTTTGGGAGTCAAGAGGGTGCGAGCGCGTTTGAGAAAGACAGGAAGGTCGGCGTCGCGCCGACGCTCCCCACAGTCGCACCCCAGCGCACAGCGTCAGCCTCATCGTGTCGGGGGGCAGCCGAGACCCTACGGAGGCGTTCTCAGGATAGCCGCTTAGCAGCCGCCCCCGAAGTTGAGCAGCACCTGCAGCACATCGGCGTCATCCACAATACCGTCCTTGTTGAAGTCTTCGTGGCGCGTGAGACCACTGCCCGATGTCCCAAACGCCATAAGAACCGCGAGCAGGTCGTTATCGTCAACGCAGCCATCGCCATTCGTGTCCCCTGTGCGCCATGTGTCCAGCAAGTAGGCTTCGTAGCGCTGGGTAGTGGCATTATAACCGCTCCCAACGATGTAGCGTCCGTCAGGGGAAATGCCGTTGGCACTTTCTAAGAGGGAGCCGTCTACGAGCAGGGACGCATAAATCTGATTTAGGTTTTGCATGCCCGTTCTCGCCGTCCAGCGGAAGGCGCACACAGTACCGCTTTCAGTGAGCGACCAGCCGACTACTGTCGAGCCATCTGCTGAAACGCCATACGCCGCGCTTCGGCTCCCCCCAAGTGAATCGATGTTTTGCAAGCCTGTCGTGGCAGTCCAGCGGAAGGCGCGTCCCTGAAATTCGCCTACGACCGTGTCGCCGTGAGCGGAGACGCTATACGCCGCGCTCCGACCGCTCCCAAAAGGGGTAAGGTACTGTATCCCCTCGCTCGCAGTCCAGCGGAAGGCGCCCCTGATGAGGTTTTCCCCGACCACAACCAAGCCATCTGCGGAAACGCCGTATGCTGCAATCCAGTCCCCTTCC
>CALGZO010000146.1 GCA_937934465.1 uncultured Fimbriimonadales bacterium
ATTCTTGGTGTCGTGCCTGCAGCGTTCCTGCCGACGCACCTCGCATTCGTAGCGTCGGCGTCCCGCCGACGACGAGGCAGGTGCGACGCCATTCTTGGCGTCGTGCCTGCAGCGTCCGCGCCGACGCCAACCACCACCGTAGCGTCGTCGTCCCCGCCGACGAACAACACAGGTGCGACGCCATTCTTGGCGTCGTATCTGCAGCGTCCCCGCCGACGCACCCCGCATTCGTAGCGTCGGCGTCCCGCCGACGACGAGGCAGGTGCGACGCCATTCTTGGCGTCGTAGCGTCGGCATCCTCACTGACAGGGTGCGCTTGGACAGGAATGTCCAAGCCACCGTTGTAGTGTTGGCGTATGCTTGGACAGGACTGTCCAAGCCACAGTTGTAGCGTTGGCGTCCTCACTGACAACCAGCAGCATAAGCAAGCATCAGAGAGACCCCAACAGCAGACAGTGCGTCGTGACCGTCTCCTCACACCAAACAACGCGCTCCAGCCCCTGCTGATGCGTCTGGGCGACATCGCCGAGGCGCCATTCGGTGCGCGTGCGCCCCAAAGACCTGCGCTACCTGGTGTTCAGCCTCCCCGGCGACTTGGTGAAGGCGCGGAGCATAGGCTAACCCCTACTCTTCCAGCGCCTCGTCTGCGCCGCGCGGGATGCGAATCGAGTCCACCAGCTGCTGGATGTGTGTGGGCGGCGGCGGGGTCAGGCGCGAGACGATGAGCGCTGTGATGAGGTTCAGCGCCATCCCGATGATGCCGATGCCCTCCGCGCTGATGCCGAAGAAGTCCTTCAGGTACGGTTCAGGCGCGCCGAAGAGTTGGGGCGCACGCATCAGCGCAAT
The DNA here is from genome assembly GCA_937934465.1 of uncultured Fimbriimonadales bacterium. GTDB lineage: Bacteria > Armatimonadota > Fimbriimonadia > Fimbriimonadales > GBS-DC > GBS-DC. Next base: position 847 of record CALGZO010000146.1, read on the forward strand.
CATCACCGTCGTGAAGCCCAAGCCGATTAGCATGCCTGCGATTGCGCCCTGCGCGTTCATTCGGCGGTCGAAGATGCCCAACAGGATGGCAGGGAACAGCCCCGACGCCGCCAAGCCGAACGCGAACGCCACCACCTGCGCCACGAAGCCTGGCGGGTTGATGCCCAGATACGCCGCCGCGCCCAGCGCAGGCAACATCGCCAGCCGCCCCACCAGCAGGCGCACCCGTTCGGGCGCGTGCGGATTGAACACGCGGTAATACAAATCGTGCGCCACCGCGCTGGACATCGCAATCAGCAGCCCCGACGCCGTCGACAGCGCCGCCGCCAAGCCGCCTGCTGCCAACAGCGCAATCACAAACGGCGCTAACCGCGCCACCTCAGGCGTCGACAGCACGATGATGTCGTTGTCCAGATACACCTCGTTCGGGTTGCTCAGGTCGGGCGCGTTGAAGTCGGGCTTGCCGCCCTTCTCCACAAACGCCTTGCCCTTGGCGACCTGCACGACGCCGTCCCCGTTTTTATCGACGAGCTTCAGCAGCCCCGTCTGCTCCCACTTGGCGACCCAGTCGATCTGGCGCACTTGCTCGATGGGCTTGTTGTGGAGCGTATTGAGTAGGTTATAGCGTGCGAACATCGCCAGCGCGGGGGCGGTGGTGTAGAGTATTCCGATGAACAGCAGCGCCCAGAACGCCGAGTAGCGCGCCGAGCGCACATCGGGCGTCGTGTAGAAACGGATAATCACATGGGGTAGCCCTGCCGTGCCGACCATCAGCGCGCCCGTGATTGCCAGCACATCGAGCATCGGCTTGCTCTGGAACGGCGCGGTGTATTCGCTGAAGCCCAAGTCGATTTGAATCTGGTTCAGGCGTTCGCTGATGTCGCTGAAGGCGAACGCGAATTGGGGGATGGGGTTGCCTGTGAGCAGGTACGCCAGCGCAACGCTCGGAATGAAGTATGCGATAATCAAAATCGCATACTGCGCGGCTTGCGTCCAAGTGACGCCTTTCATTCCGCCCAGAATCGCGAAGAACGCCACCACCGCCACGCCGAGCAGCACGCCCTGCGCGATATCGAGTGCTAAGAATCGGCTGAACACGATGCCCACGCCGCGCATCTGCCCTGCGACATAGACCAGCGACACGAAGATGGTCGCCAGCGCGGCGAGCGTGCGCGCGGTCTGCGAGGCGTAGCGGTCGCCCACGAAGTCGGGCACGGTAAACTTGCGATACTTGCGCAGGTAGGGCGCAAGCAGCAGCGCGAGCAGCACATAGCCCCCTGTCCAGCCCATCAGATAAATCGCGCCGTCGTAGCCCAGCGCAGAGATAAGCCCTGCCATCGAGATGAAGCTCGCCGCGCTCATCCAGTCCGCGGCGGTCGCCGCGCCGTTCGCCACAGGCGGCACCCCGCGCCCCGCTACATAGAACCCTTTCGTATCGCGCACACGCGCCGCATAACCGATATAAATATACAGCGCGAAGCTCAGCCCAACCAGTAAATAAGTCCAGAGTTCAACAGTCATAACGCCTAATCTTCATGCACATCGTACTGCCTATCGAGCGCGTCCATGCGACGGGCGTAAATCCAGATAAGCAAGATGAACACATAGATACTGCCCTGCTGAGCGAACCAGAAGCCGAGCGGCGCGCCGCCCAGCTGAAACTGGTTCAGATACGGCGCCAGCACGATGCTCACCCCATACGCCGTGAGGAACCACACGGCAAGTAGCGTCGCTATCAGGCGCACATTCGCCCGCCAATACCCGTGCAACGATGAGCGCATATTCTCACAGTTCGCCTTCCCAACCCAGACTCCTACCAATAGCCGTACCCGAAACAGGTATAATGCGCATAGCCTGACGGTAGGCAGGCATATACCCAAATAGAGGAGGCTATCGGCGATGACGCCTATGACGATGGAACGAGCGAGTTTACCGAAGTTAGAGTTATTGCGCGTGATGATGCTTTCACGGGAGGGCGACCGCCGTGAGGGAATCCTGATGCGTCAGGGCAAGGGCTGGTTCCAAGTGCCCGGCATGGGGCACGAGGCGATTGCGGCGATTGCCTATCACCTGCGCCCCGACGATTATCTCTTTCCCACCTATCGCGACCGCGCACTGATGCTGGCGCGGGGCATGACCACGCGCGAGATCGCTTTGGATTTCATGGCGCGTGCAGGCTCCAGCTCCGAAGGGCGCAATATGCCCGCGCACTACTCTTCGAAGAAACTGAATGTGTTCTCTGTCGCCACGCCGACAGGGGCGCAGTGTCTGCCCGCAGCGGGAACTGCGTGGGGGATTAAGTTGGCAGGCGACGATCGCGTGGTGGTGTGCAGCATCGGCGACGCCGCCACCAGGCAGGGCGAGTTCTACGAAGCCGTATGCTACGCCGTCCAGGAGAAACTGCCGATTGTGTTTGTCGTGGAAGACAATCAGTACGGCATCAGCACGCCCACGCGCCACATGCTCCCGATGCGCTTACATATCTTCGACGAGCAGCTCATTACCTATGTGAACGGGCGCAACGCGAACGAAGTGTATGAGAAATCAGGCGAGGCGATACACAAGGCGCGTACAGGGGGTGGTCCCACCATTTTGTGGTGTGAGATTGACCGCCTCAGCTCGCACACCAGCGCGGACGACCATCGCGTCTACCGCCCCGCCGAAGAGATTGAAGCGATGTTCGAGCGCGACCCCATCCGCCTGTTCGCGGAGCAGCTCATCGCGGAGGGCGTGCTAACCCAAGAGCAGTACGAGCAGATGCAGGCAGAAATTGCGCAGGAGGTGGATGCGATATATCAGGAAGTGGAGCGCACGCCGCTGCCTGACCCTGCGCATGTGCTGGATGACCTCTACGGCGAGCCGCCCGATTCCTACCTCCCACTGCCGCTGGAGGTGGAAAGCGAGCCGACGACGATGGTGGCGGCGTTCAACCGCACCTTCCACGCCGCGATGGAGACCTTTGACAATATCGTGGTGTTCGGTGAAGACATCGAAGACCCAAAAGGCGGTGTGTTCGGCTTCACGAAGGGGCTAAGTACCAAATACCCTGACCGCGTGCGCAACTCGCCCCTTGCAGAGGCGACGATTGTGGGCACGGCGGTCGGCTTGGCGGCGATGGGCTACCGCCCCGTGTTCGAGATTCAGTTCATCGACTTCATCACGCCGGGCTTCCACCAGCTGGTCTCGCAGATAGCGACTCTGCGCTGGCGTAGCAAGGGCGAGTGGAAGTGCCCGCTGGTCATCTACTCGCCGTATGGGGCGTACCTGCCTGCAGGGGGCATGTGGCACAGCCAGAGCAACGACGGCTGGTGGGCGCACACGCCTGGACTGCGCATCGCCATCCCCAGCACTCCCGAAGACATTGCGGGGCTGTTCTGGGCGGCGATTCAAGACGACGACCCGACGCTGTTGCTGATTCCCAAGCATATCTTTCGCGTGCGTCAGCCGGTGTCGGCGTATCGGGCGATTCCGTTCGGCAAGGCGGCGATACGGCGCGAAGGCTCGGATGTCACTGTCGTTGCGTGGGGCAACACGCTGGAGCTGGCGTTCCAAGCGGCAGAGCATTTCGCAGCGCAGGGCGTCTCGCTGGAGATTATCGACCTGCGCACGCTGGTTCCCTGCGACTGGGACACAATTGAGCAGTCGCTGGCGAAAACGGGGCGGCTGGTGGTCATCCACGAGGATAATCGCACCTGCGGCTTCGGGCAGGCGATTATCAGCGAGATGACCAGCGTTCCTGAGCGGTTCAATCTGCTGCTGGCGCCGCCGCAGCTGGTCGCCCGCTACGATGTGCATATCCCGTTCTGCCCCGAGCTGGAATACGCCGTGCTGCCCGACCTCCCGCGCGTG
>CALGZO010000147.1 GCA_937934465.1 uncultured Fimbriimonadales bacterium
GTGGAGAACAGCAATTTTCGCTTATCGACCCAAGCAATCTCGCCGCCGTATGCTTGCACATAATCGCCCTCCACAAACAGTCTATAGCCTTCGTAGTGACTAACCCCCAATATCCGATGACGCTCGCCCGATTTCAAGTCCATTACCCACACGCCCGCGTCGTTCGAGTCCGCGACCCACATCGCCAAAAACTTCTCATCTTCCGATAAGCACGCCCGTTCGAGGCGACCGCGAGTTTTGAATAGCAGTCGCGCCGAACCGTTCTTCTCTAACTGCCAGAGCGAGGTCATTTCTAATCCGTGCGCGATTGAGAAAGCGTAGGGCATTACATAATAGGTCGCCCCCTGCCCTTGAAGCCGTTGTATCGCGAACTGTTCCAAATAACCGCCCAATTTCTCAAGCTCTACTTGATGATAACTCATCCCTGCGCCAGCTTTACCGCTTTGGTTAGCCGTGCTGTCTCCACTTTCGTATCCTATTGCGAAAGCGAGCGCTATCACTGCGCCGAATGCGGTCGCCCAGAGCCATTTTTTCAGGCGAGCTTTCGCCTTGCGGCGGCGTTCCTGCTGCTGTATCGCTCGGATGCTTGCCGCGTCCTTTTGGTGCGCGTGTCGCTGGATTGCCTTGTAGAGCGTCTCGCGTGGCACGCCAGCCTCGTCGGCGATTGCCTCCAGCTGCGTTAGCGAGAGGTAGTTGCTCGACAAGTTCACCGCGTCGGTCAGGATCTGCGTCGCCTCTTCTGGCGTGAACTGAAGCACAGTTTCGGATTGCTGCGTCTGTACCATCGTTCGTCCCCCAAGTTATTATAGCACATCGGGTATCCTACGCTTATGTTGTCGCGAGTTGCGCTGGTGAGCGTTTCCGACAAATCGGGGCTGGAGCCTTTTGCGCGCGGTCTGAGCGCGATGGGGTTCCAGTTCCTATCGACGGGCGGCACTGCCCGCGCCCTACGCGCGTGGGGGCTGACCGTCCAAGAGGTGAGCGATTGGACAGGCTTCCCAGAAATCTTGGACGGTCGCGTCAAGACGCTGCACCCACACATCCACGCCGCGATACTGGCGAACCTGAGCCTGCCCGACCATCGGCAGACCTTGCAGCGATTAAACCTCGCCCCGATTGAACTCGTCGTGGTGAACCTCTACCCGTTCGAGGCGGCGTTGCGCGCGGGCGCGTCGGAATCGGAGCAGATTGAGCAGATTGATATCGGCGGTCCCACGCTGATACGCGCCGCCGCGAAGAACTTCGAGCATGTCACGGTGGTGGTGCGCCCTGCCGATTACGAGTGGACGCTCGCGCGGCTACAAAGCGGCGGGCTGACGCGCGAGGAGCGCGCGCGACTGGCGGCTCGCGCCTTCGCGCATGTGGCGGACTACGACGCGCTGATTGCGCAGTGGTTCCGACGCTATGACCCTGAGGGCGACCTGCCCGAAACGCTCACGCCCACCTTCCGACTCGCGCAACGCCTGCGCTACGGCGAGAACCCCCATCAGCGGGCGGCGTTTTACCGCGAACCGTTCGCGCACCCAAGTAGCCTCGCGACCGCCGAGCAACTCTGGGGCAAGGAGCTCTCCTACAATAACCTACTCGACGCCGACGCCGCGCTGGAGCTGGTGCGCGAGTTCGAGCCGCCCGCCTGCGCCATCATCAAGCATACCAACCCGTGCGGCGTTGCTATCGGCGCAAGCCTCACCGAAGCGTTCCTGCGCGCGCTGGAGGCAGACCCCGTGTCGGCGTTCGGCGGAATCGTGGCTTGCAATCGCCCCATCGATCGCGAAGCCGCTGAGGCGATGGTCGCGCCGGGCACTTTTTTTGAGGTCGTGCTTGCGCCCGATTTCGACGCCGACGCGCTGACCGTGTTCCAAGAGCGCAAGGGCTGGGGTCAGAATGTGCGCCTGCTGCGCACGGGCGCGCTCGCGCCGCCCGCGCAGATGCACGGCTACGCCCTGCGCAGCATCACGGGCGGCGTCCTCTACACCGAGCGCGACACGCTGGACTGGAACCCCGACGCGCTCCAAGTCGTCACCGAGCGCACGCCCACCGAAAGCGAATGGACAGACCTGCGCTTCGCGTGGCAAGTGGTCAAACATGTCAAGTCCAACGCGATTGTGGTCGCCAAGGGGGGCGTGGTGTACGGAGTGGGCGCAGGGCAGATGAACCGTGTCGGCTCAGTACGGCTCGCGCTGCAACAGGCAGGCGACCACGCTCGCGGCGCAGCGCTTGCCTCCGACGCCTTCTTCCCCTTCCCCGACAGCATCGACCTCGCTGCCCAAGCTGGTATCCGCGCGATTGTGCAACCCGGCGGCTCCAAAAAAGACCCCGAAGTCATCGCCGCCGCCAACGAAACCGGAATCGCGATGGTCTTCACCAGCGTCAGGCACTTCCGACACTGAGACGCCCTGCGGTCAGGTACAATCCTATAGCGGAGGAGACACCCTATGACCACGCGAACCACGCTGCAAGTGGATGGACAGAACTACATCTATTACAGTTTGCCCGCCGCAGAGAAGCAAGGACTGGGCAACATCAGCCGATTGCCGTTCTCGATTCGTGTGTTGTTGGAGAATATGTTGCGCCTTGCCGAGTCGCCCGACGGCGCGGCGCTGTTGGAGAACCCCGAAGCCACGCTGCGCGCCCTGACGAGCTGGCAACCCCAGCCTGAAGCTCGTGAAATTCCGCTTATGCCCGCCCGCGTTATTCTGCAGGACTTTACAGGCGTGCCCTGCGTGGTGGACTTGGTGGCGATGCGCAACGCGATGCAGGCGCGCGGCAAAGACCCCCAGCGCATCAACCCCGTCGTGCCCGCCGATTTAGTCATCGACCACTCGGTGCAGGTGGATTACTTCGGCACGCAGTACGCCTTCTTCCTGAATGTGGAGAAAGAGTTCGAGCGCAACCGCGAGCGGTATATGCTGCTGCGCTGGGCGCAACGCGCGTTCGACGGCTTCCGCGTCGTGCCCCCAGGCACGGGCATCGTGCATCAGGTGAACTTGGAGTATCTCGGCAAGGTGGTGCAGACCAAGCAGGTCAACGGCGACCTCGTGGCGTTCCCCGACTCGCTGGTGGGCACAGATAGCCACACGACGATGATTAACGCGCTCGGCATTCTCGGCTGGGGCGTGGGGGGTATTGAAGCTGAAGCCGTGATGCTGGGGCAACCCTACTATATGCTCATCCCTCAAGTGGTGGGCTTCAAACTCGTAGGCGAGCTGCCCGAAGGCGCGACCGCCACCGACCTCGTGCTAACCGTCACCCAGATGCTCCGCAAAAAAGGCGTGGTGGACAAGTTCGTGGAGTTCTACGGACCCGGCTTGAGTAGCCTGACGGTGGAAGACCGCGCCACGATTGCCAACATGGCGCCCGAGTACGGCGCGACGATGGGCTTTTTCCCCGTAGACCAGCGCACGCTGGACTACCTGCGCTTCACGGGCAGGCACGAGAGCCTCGTGCGCCTCGTGGAAGCCTACTGTAAGGAGAACATGCTGTTCCGCACCGACGACACGCCCGACCCCGAATACTCCGATGTGCTGGAGTTAGACCTCAGCACGGTGGAGCCGAGCCTCGCAGGTCCCAAACGCCCACACGACCGCGTGCCCCTGCGCGAGATGCAGTCCAGCTTCCGCAAGGCGTTATACACGCCCCTACGCGAGGGCGGGTTCGGTCTGCAGCCGCCCAGCCCAGAGGCAAGCGAGTGGGCAGGCGAGTCGCCCGCGCAGGAAGTCCCTGCCGAGCGTGGACATATCGGCGTGCCTGTGTTTCTGGACGGAGAGGAGCATACCCTCAAGCACGGCGATGTGGTCATCGCGGCAATCACCTCCTGCACGAACACTTCCAACCCTGCCGTGATGGTGGCAGCTGGCTTGCTTGCGAAGCGCGCCGTCGAGCGCGGGCTACAGGTCAAGCCGTGGGTCAAGACCAGCCTTGCGCCGGGCAGTCGCGTGGTGTCGGACTACCTCGCGAACGCGGGGCTGCTGCCCTACTTGGAGGCGTTGCGCTTCCATGTGGTCGGCTACGGCTGCACCACCTGTATCGGCAACAGCGGTCCGCTGCCCCCCGTGATTTCGGAAGCGGTGAAACAGGGCGATTTGGTGGTCGCCGCCGTGCTGTCGGGCAACCGCAACTTCGAAGCGCGTATCAATCCCCAAGTGAAGGCGAACTACCTCGCCTCGCCGCCGCTCGTCGTCGCATACGCGATTGCAGGCACAGCCGACATCGACCTCTTACACGAGCCGCTCGGCTGGGACCCCAACGGCGAACCTGTGTTCCTGAAAGATATCTGGCCCAGCCCGCAGGAGGTGCGCGAGACCATCGCCCGCGCCCTGCAGTCCGAGATGTTCAAGCACCGCTACGCGCAGGTGTTCGACGGCGATGAACACTGGCAGTCGCTGCCTGTGCCTGAGTCGGATGTGTATGAGTGGGATGCGAACAGCACCTACATCCAGCGTCCACCCTATTTTGACGATATGCCCGATGTTCCGCCCGCGCTGATGGACTTGCAGGGCGCGCGCGTGCTGGCAATCTTCGGCGACAGCGTCACCACCGACCACATTTCGCCCGCAGGTAGTATTCCTGTCGACAGCCCCGCAGGGCAGTATCTGATTGCGCACGGGGTGGAGCCGCGCGATTTCAACACCTACGGCTCG
>CALGZO010000148.1 GCA_937934465.1 uncultured Fimbriimonadales bacterium
CTGAACTCAATTGCGAACGGCGGGTCGGTGATGATGAGATCCACGCACGCCGCAGGCATCAGGCGCATCCCTTCCCGACAGTCCATCAGATATACTTGGTTCGGCTGGATGGTTTCCCTCACGAGATGATAGTTTACCCTCCTGCCCCCCTTGAGGTTCCCCTTACGCAGTAGGGGGAACCATGCTGTCCCGTTGGTTCCCCTGCTTGCAGGCTGACAGGGGTACAAGTTTGTGTTCACGCCGTATGTCGGCGCGTCTGGGTGCGACGCTTTCGGAAGAAGGGACTTTGCGCACGCGCACTGCAACGGCAACTCTTTCTCCCACGCAGTGAGAGAGAGAGGTTGGAAGTGAGGGCGATTTTTCGAACACCCTCAGGATTTGGGCGGGACACCGAGCGCAAAAGAGCGTCTAATGCCTCACAGCATCAGCTCTGACAAAACTGTCCGAGCTGATGCGTTCGTCAGTGGTAGGCTATAATGGTGTTGGAGGCTTCTATGCAGAAAGGTAGACGCTTGTGGAGCGCGCTGGCGGCGTTGGCGGCGAGCGCGGTCTTGGGCTTCGCGCAGGCGCGCGTGGAGTGGCTCCTGCCCGCGCTGCAGGCTTACTCGGTCGCGCCGACAGACGACGGCGCATACGCCGCCGTCACGATGGGATTCGGCACGCTGGGCTGGATGCGACTCGATACGGGCGCGATAGAACAGCTGCTGATAGAGGACGCGCGGATTGGCGGCGTCGATGTTCGCGGCGATTGGATGGTGTATGTGCATCCCTCCCCGACCGTTCAGAACCCGCGCCGCGAGATAGTCACGGTGCGTCGCATCTCGACGGGGCAGATAGTGTATCGCTGGGGCGTACCGGGCGTATTTAATCTGCGCCTCTCGCCTGACGGCGCGCTGTTGGCAGTGTCGTGTCGCGATTATCGCGTGCGCGTGTGGCGCTTGGCGGACGGCGCGCTGCTCTATGTCCTGCAGCACTCTTACCCTGCGCTACATCTCGATTTTTCGCCTGACGGGCGGTGGATTGCAACTGCCGACAGCGCAGGGCGTATCCTGATTTGGAATCGCGCCACGGGCGCGCTGGTGAACTATGCGTGGCGGCACAGCACAACCCCCACCGCGCTGGCGTTCGCGCCGAACAGCCAGTGGGTGGTCAGCAACTCGTTCTTCCCCGAAGGCGGCTTGGCGCTCACGCAAGTACCCAGCAACACGCTCCTCTGGCTCCTCACATTTCCAGTGCCTGAGGGGCGCGTGCAGTTCTCGCACGACAGCGCCAGCGTGTTTCTCGGCGGAAAGAACCGAGTCATCCAGCGTCACGATACCGCGACAGGCGCACTTATCGGCTCCGCTCCGACACATACCGCTGTGAACACCCTCACTCGCGTGGGGCGAACGCTTATCGCCGGCGAATATGAGTTTCGACTCTCCGTAGACCCGAATGCGCCGGCGGTGCAGTCCTATCCGAGCGCGGTGCAGCTGTGGGATATACCGACGGGCGCGCTTGTCGCCACGCACTACGGCGCGATTCAGCGTCCGATGAGCCTCGCGGTCTCGCGCGACGGCAACCGAATCGCGGTGGGCGACCGCTATGGCTACATTCGCTGGTACGACGCGCACACGGGCGCGCTCATAAGCGCATGGCAGGCGCACCTGAACCAGCCCGTCGCCTCGCTCGCCATCTCGCCCGACGGAACGCGCTTAGTCTCTGGCGCGGACGATGGCAGGGTGCGCGTGTGGGACACGGCGACGAACCAACTCATCTATGATGTGCAGATGGAGTATTCAGGGCGCGCCTCGCGCGTCGCCGTCTCGCCGAACGGGCAATACTTCGCCGCGCTGGGCTACCGCAACCCGAACCTGCCTGTGTGGAGCATGCAAACAGGCAACCTGGTGAACACGCTCACGCTGGGCGAGGGGCGCGAGGGCGCGCCGATGGATTTCGACTTCACACCCGATAGCGCAGGAGTCGCTGCCGCTGGGATAGGCAACATGCTCAACATCGCCGATATCGCGAGCGGCGAGATTGTGCAGCAAATTGAGCTCCCCGGAGAGGATGCGTTTGTGGTGCGCTACGCGCCCAACGGGCAACACTTGCTCATAGGGGTACGTTCTGGCAACTATGGGCTATGGCTCTGGGACACCCAAACGCAGGCGTTCGCGAAAGCCCTACAAGGCGCAGACTCCTTCCAAGCGGAGTTCACCCCTGACACGCAGGCGGTGATTTTTGTCACCCCCTACGGCGTGCGCCTTTGGCGCTGGCAGGAAACGCCTGACGAATCGAATGTGGACAACCATTCCACACCGCTTGCGGCGCTCTATATGTTCGCGGAACGGTCGCAGATGGGCGTCGCGCCTAACGGTAAGCGGTTCTATATCGCGCACGAGGCGGAGGGCATCGGCGCGTGGCGACTGCCCAACCCTGCGGATGTGGACGGCAACGGCTGCGTCGACGACGCCGACCTCCTGAGCGTGCTGTTCGCGTTCGGCGCGACGGGTCAGAACCCTGCCGATGTGAACCGCGACGGCACAGTCGACGACGCCGACCTGCTGATTGTGCTGTTCAACTTCGGCGACGGATGCTAAGGAGGCTCTACGATGAAAGGGAAACTGAGTTTGCTATGGGTATTTTGTGTAAGCGGCGTGCTGGCGCAGACGCCGCAGCTGGTTCAAGTAAGCACAGGCGCGCGTTCGATTGCGACAGCGATAAGCGCAGACGGGAACTATGTGGTGGGCGGCACGCTGGTGGAGTCAGCGCCGCGTCCGTTTTTGTGGGTGCGCGGCGTGGGCGAGCGCGTGTTGCCCCTGCCGTCAGGCGCGTACTACGCGATTGCGCGCGGCGTCTCCAACGACGGCTCAGTCGTGGTCGGTGAGGCGTATTCTGGCTCCACCGCTGCCGACCATCGCATCTTGCCAGTCGTCTGGCGTGCGCCCCACTATCAGCCCCAGACGCTCAGCGTGCCCGACAGCAACGGCGGCGTCGCCTACTATGTAACAGGGATGTCGGACGATGGACAGGTGATTGTCGGATGGTACCAGCGCTCTTCCGATAGGCAAGCCATCTACTGGCGCAACGGCAACTACACGGTAATTGGGTCAGGTCAGCTCAACGGAGTCTCGCGTTGCGGGCGCTACGCTGTCGGGAACACCTACCGAGTAACTTTCGAACCCTATCGTGTCGAGTCGCTGGGCACGGATTGGTATCCCCAAGCGATTACCAGCGGCGGCGGCGCTGTCGTCGGAACCGCGTATGGGTTTCGCGGCGTGTTCTGGGATTCGTGCGGCACGATTTCGTTGGGGCAGTTCAACGGCGGGACGGTAGAACTGTTCGCGATCAGTGACGACGGGCGCACCGCAGGCGGATGGATCCGCTCGCAATCGACTGCCATCCGCTGGAAACGCGAGCGCGGCTTTCTGGACGGCTATGAGAACCTCAACCAGACCTTCGCCGCCATTCGCGGTTCGCGCCACCTGCGCAGTGTGCAAGCCATCTCCGCCGATGGACGCTACTTGGCAGGCTCGATGTGGATTGGTCCCGAATATTACGCCTTCTGGCTCGACACGGCAGGACAATAAGGAGGAGAGACCATGCGAACGACGATTGCTCTCTTGGCTTTGAGTTGGTGTGCGTTTGGTGTGGCGCAGCGTTTGACCTTGCTGCCGTATCCCAGCAACGCGCTTCAGTGCGCGCCTATCGCAATCTCGCGCAATAACGAGGTGATTATCGGCTCCTGTCGCGACCGATATAATGAATACGGCATCTACTGGCGCAACGGGCAACTTCACTACCTACCGGGCGTCCCTGCAGCGGTCTCGGCAGATGGGAGCCGCATCGCCATGCCCGGCGGCTACTGGGAGAACGGCAACCTCGTGAGCATCTATCCGCAGAACCCCAACCGCGCGGTGCGCCCCGTCGCGATGACGCCCGACGGACGAGTCATCATCGGCGTTATTCAAGGCGATCCGGGGTTGCTTATGTTCCGCTGGGAGCAGGGCGTCGGGTTGGATGTCCATCGCCGTATCGGCGGACCGCGCTGGCTACGCCCCGATGGACAGCGCATCTACGCGAATGGCTTCAACTCATGGAGCAACTTCCCAGTCTATGCGGACGACTTGTGCAGTTTTGAGACGCTGGTGGAACGGGGCGCGCCCTTCGGAACGGTTATGGCTGTGTCCGACGACGAGCGGTGGGTGCTCATCCGCGAAAACTCCGACTCGTGGGTCTGGGACTCGGCGAATAATGTGGTCTACTATATCGAGCCGTGGGCGAACGCGATGCGCGCCTTGGGGAAAGCGATGAGTCAGGACGGCGTTGTGTACGGCTTTCTGCAGTTCTCCTTCACCGACGCACGCGCCTTCCGCTGGACGCCGAGCGGCGGCGTGCAGGATTTGAATGACCTCTACGGCTGCGCCTTACCCGACGGGTGGTTCTATTGGGATGTGTACATGGTGTCGCACGATGGGCGGTACTTGGCAGGGATGCTGCGCCGCGAGGACGGCAGCGAGTCTCGGGCGTTCTTGCTGGACACCCAAGCGGGCGCGAACGGCGATGTGAACGGCGACGGCTGCGTCGACGACGCCGACTTGCTGTCCGTACTGTTCAACTTCGGGCAGAGGGGGCGCGGGCTGAACGCCGATGTGAACTGCGATGGCATCGTCGACGACGCCGAC
>CALGZO010000149.1 GCA_937934465.1 uncultured Fimbriimonadales bacterium
ACTGGGCGCGGCTTGGGCACGAAGCCCGTCGGCTCCTCAGGATGGTTGTAGTCGTAGGCAGGGCGCGTGACAATCGGCGTGCGCTCGAAGTTGTGGGGGTCGGGCACTGGGTCTACCAGCTCCCACTCCAGCCCGCGTGCGCCCCACGGGTTGCGCTCCGTGACCACCTTGCCGTACTTCAGCGACCATGTGAGGTAAATCACGGGCAGCAGGTAGCCGAAGCCCAGCACGGACGAACCCGCAGTGGACAGCACATTCAGCACCGCCCACTCTTCAGGGTAGCTGTGATAGCGGCGCGGCATGCCCATGTAGCCCAGAATGAACTGCGGGAAGAAGGTGAGGTTGAACCCGACGAAGACCAGCATCGCCGCGAGTTTACCCCAGCCTTCGGGGTACATACGCCCTGTCATCTTGGGCCACCAGAAGTGCAACGCCGCCAGATACCCCATAATCGCGCCGCCTACCATCACATAGTGGAAGTGCGCCACGATGAAATAGGTGTCGGTCAGATGCACATTGGTCGCCATCGCCGCGAGGTGTAGCCCCGTGAGACCGCCAATCACGAACAGCCCCATAAAGCCCAGCGCGTAGAGCATCGGCGTATCCCAGTGGACGCGCCCCTTCCAGATGGTCGCCATCCAGTTGAAAGTCTTAATCGCCGATGGGATTGCGACAATCCATGTCAGGAACGAGAACACGATGCCTGCGTACATCGACTGCCCTGTGCTGAACATGTGGTGTCCCCACACGAGGAAGCCGATAATCGCAATCGCGAGGCTGGAGAACGCCACGAAGTGATAGCCGAAGACGCGCCGCTTGCTGAACGCCGAGATGACCTCGCTGATGACGCCCATCGCAGGCAGAATCATGATATACACTGCAGGGTGCGAGTAGAACCAGAACAGGTGCTGATACAGAATCGGGTCGCCGCCGAGGTTCGGGTCGAAGATGCCGATGCGGAAGGTGCGCTCCACTGCCACCAGCAGCAGCGTAATCGCCACGACGGGCGTGCCCAGCACCTGAATCAGGCTGGTGGCGTACATCGCCCACACGAACAGCGGCAGGCGGAACCATGTCATACCAGGCGCGCGCATCTTGTGGATGGTGACCAAGAAGTTGATGCCCGTGAAGATCGAGGCGAACCCCGCGAGGAACACTCCCACAATCGCGAGGCTGACCTCGCCCTTCGCGAAGGAGCTGCTGTAGGGCGTGTAGAAGGTCCAGCCCGTGTCGATGCCGCCGCGGAAGAGCGCAATCAGCACCAGCAGCGCGCCCGCCATGAAGAAGTACCAACTCAGCAGGTTCAAGCGTGGAAACGCCACATCACGGGCGCCAATCATCAACGGTAGCAAGAAGTTGCCAAACACGGCGGGAATCGAGGGGATGAGGAACAGGAAAATCATAATCACGCCGTGCGTGGTGAACATCTTGTTGTAGACATCAGAGGTGAGCAGGTCGCCTTTGGGCGTCGCCAGCTCCATGCGGATGAGCGCCGCCGCCAGACCGCCCATCAGGAAGAAGACGCTGATGCTCACCAGATAGAGTATCGCGATGCGCTTGTGGTCGTAGGTCAAGAGCCACGAAGCGATCGTCGTCTTCCAGTTGAGATAGTTGGGCTTCTCAGTCCCGGTATAAGTTGCTGTCGCCATAGTTAGTTACCTCCGCTGCTGTCGCCTGCGAGCGACTTGATATAGGCAATCAGTTGGACTAATTGCTCTTCGGATACTTGCCCTTGGTAGGGGGGCATCAGGTTTTGATAGCCGGCGTGGATTTTCGCGCCGGGGTTCAAAATCGATTCTCGGATATAGGCTTCGTCGCCCTTGACCGTGCGCCCGTCGGCGAGTGGGATGTCGCTGCCCCAAGTTTTGGTGATGTCGGGCACTTTCACGGCGGAGTTGGGGTTCAGGTGGCAGGCGTTGCAGCCGAGCGCTTTGAAGGTCTGCTCGCCCTGTTGCGCGAGGGTGAGCGCGCCGCCTGTGGCTGCGCCGCCCATGCCGGTTGTGGCGGTTGCCAGCCCCTGACCGCCCTTCTCCAGCCACGCCTGGAACTCCTTCTCAGGCAGCACAATCACCTTGCCAATCATCTCGGAGTGCTTTGTGCCGCAGTATTCCGTGCAGAACAGGTGATACTCGCCGGGCTTGGTGGGCGTGAAATACATCGCGTTATAGCGACCGGGCACAGCGTCGCGCTTGATGCGGAACGCTGGAATCGAGAAGGCGTGGATGACATCCTGCGAGATGATGCTCGCTTTCACGAGGCGTCCTGCAGGCAGGGTCAGCACATTGTTCTCGCGCACGCCGTTGGGGTGCTGGCAGTGCCACATCCACTGCTTGCCAATCACGAACACCTCGTAGTAGCCCTCGCGCGGCGCGTAGATATCCGCGTAGAGCTTGGCAGCCCAGCCGAACATCACAAGCGCCAGCACCAGTGGAATCAGCGTCCACGCCAGCTCCACGCGCAGGTCGCTTTCGGTCGCGTTGGAGCGGTCTACCGCGTTGTTGTCCGCACGGTAACGAACAGCGAGGTAGATCACCCCAAACAGCACGATTGAGCCGAAGACCACCGCGAGCAGTGTGATTGTCCAGTAGAGCAGCGAGATGCCCTCGCCCTCTTTAGACGCGGTTGGCGGTACGAATGGGAAGTTCCACATCAGTTATTCACCTCATTTGTATTATCGGTCGGTTGCTTCCGACGGCGTTCCAACAGCAGCGCGCCGCCAATCAGCAACGCTAAGCTCAGTACAGTAATGATACCCGCTAACTGGATTACGCGCAGGATGACCAGTCCGTAGCGTCCAGTGGACGGGTCATACTGGAAGCAATACATCACTGCGCTCAGCACAGGGTTGCCGATTTTGCCTTGCGACGACTCGGCAAGCGCGAACTTCAAGTCGCGCGAGGAGAACTCCACGCCCATCAGATAGCGCGAGAGTTTGCCGTCGGGCGTGGCAATCATAATGCCTGCGCCGTGCGCGTACTGCTTCGTTTTCGGGTCGTACACATATTTGAAGCCAACGGTATCTGCGAGTTTCTTGATGTTGGTCTCTTCGCCGACCAGGAAGTGCCAGCCTTGCTCTGCGCCGCCTTTGCGATACTCTTTGGCGTAGTTCGCCTTCTTCTTGGCGGCGAGTTCGGGGGTCTCGGTGGGCGAGATACTGACCGTCACCACCTCGAAGTCCTTGCCGATTTGCAAATCCAGCGCGTTCAGAGCGCGTGTCAGCTCGTTCAGCACGACGGTACAGAGCATCGGGCACTCGTAGTACGCCATCACCAGAATCACGGGGCGTTTGCCGAAGTAGTCGCCGAGTTTGACCGTCTTGCCCGTCTCGTCTTTGAAGGTCAGCTCCAGCGGGATTTGGGTTCCGAGTTTCTGCTCGATGCCAATCTGACTGGTGATATTTTCATACTCTTGCTTGGCGGCGGCTTCGCCGATTTCGCCGCCCGGACCGCGATAGAGCTGCGCCGACGCCCCAGCGAGCGTCAGGCTCACTCCCAGCAGTCCGTTCCATAGCCATAGTCGGTTTCTATAGGTCATCGTCATACACACTCCAATTGTATTACAGCCCTTTCTGCAGGATTAGTTCCTTTGCGCGTTCAACGGGGATACGCGCTTTGCCTGCAGCTTCATCCACGATTTCGTAGGTAGTTGTTTTGCGCTGCTCTTCGGCGGCGAACCGTTCCCAGTCGCGCATGGGGAAGCCCTGCACGCGCGGCTCGGGGGGCAGTTGGCGTTGCAACGCTTCAGGGCGCACCGACGGCAGATCGGCGCGCTGGTTCGGCTGCACCCACAAAAACACAAAGTAGGAGATGATTAGCGCGCCCACCATCGTGAAGAAGATAACTACAAGGAACTGCACCATTCGCCTGACCGACAGGTCGCGCTCCTCGTACGGCTCCTTCTGAATCCGTTCCAACTCCGCTGCGTCGACAGGCTTGAGAATATCTGCCATCTTGACCTCCTTAGTGTGCTGTTTCCAGCAGGCGCGGTTCGTGCTTGGGCACAAGCGCGCGCTTGAGCAAGTTGCCCAACATCAAGTAGAACCACACGCCGCCCAGCCCCACGAACGCCGCCACATCATACAAACTGATGCTCAGCGTCTCCGACCACATCGGCTTGATTTGCCAGAAGATTTCCACCACGCGAATCGCCAGCACAATCATCACGCCGACCAGCAGCTGCTTGGGAATCCATTTCGTGCGCGGCGCGAGGAACCAGAAGAACGGGATAAAGAAGTGGAAGATGGGGATGATGTAGGCGATATACTCCCAACCGCCCAAGTTGCGCCGCAGGTAGAACTGGGTGAACTCGTACAGGTTGCCAGAGTAGGTAATCAGCAGCTGCGAGAGCGAGACATACGACCAGAACACGCAGAGCGTAAACATGAAGTTGCCCCAGTCGCGGCGGTAGCCCTCGTAGCCCTCGTGGTACACAAGCGGCTTGTAGAGGGGTAAATCGCGCCACGAGAGAACCATGTAGAGCGCGAGGGCGAGCATGTTCAGCCCGAAGCCCGCAATCATAATCACAGCGTACATCGTGGAGAACCAGTGGGGCATCAGCGACTGCCCCCAGTCCACCATCGCCAGCGTGAAGGTGAGCATAAAGACCACGATGCCGAATGCGGCGAAGCCCGAGCGCTGGCGCGAGAGGAACTCGGCGCGAACAGGGTCGCCCGATTCGTCCTCTTGCTTGGAGCCGTTCCAGAGCCGATTGGCGAAGAACGCCCAGATGAGCATATACAGCACGCCCGCTACCGCGAAGCGCGTTTCGTTGAGCCACGGGCGCTTCGCTTGCAGCACGAGGTCCTGAGCGACAACCTCCTTGTGCGTCCACTCAAAGATCCCGTGTGTGACGAACACATCGTACAAGATGGGCAGGAACGCAATCAGCATCAGGGGAAAAACGAGCGTGGCACCCGATTCGAAGATGCGAATCAGTGGCAATCCCCAGCGACCGCGCACGGTATGCAGCAGCAGGGTAAGCCCCAGTGCGCCCAGCGTCAGCCCCATCCAGTAGAAGAACGCCAGATGATAGCCCTGCATCGCGAGCTTGGGGTTCGTCGCCAACCCCGTTGCCCACACGACCAAGCCCAGTATGCCCAGCCCCAGCGCGATGGGGCGTCCGCGCTGGATGCGCTGCCGAACTTCCTGTTCCGAGAGGGTCGTCGTTGTCGCTGCCATACTTAGTTCTCCTGTGCTGTCGTGCGCGATTGACGCGATTGGCGCGCCATCTCCGCCTGCGCTATCT
>CALGZO010000150.1 GCA_937934465.1 uncultured Fimbriimonadales bacterium
TTATCGCGCTGACGACGCGCCAACCGATGCACGGCTTCCGTCGCCAACTGCACAGGCACACTCAGCAGCGGCAACTGAAACGCTTGCGCAATCTCCTGAGCAATCCAGTCCCTCGATAACGAACGCGCCATACCGTTATCAAAGGACACGGAAGTAGACAAATGTAAACCCTTGTGGCGGTCGCAGCGGGCGTGCTACGCAGGTATACTCCCTGATGTGCCACCCTCTGCGCTGAGACCGATACCCTTCGATAGTCTGAGCCTGTACGCGACTCTTCAGGAGCGCGAGTTTTTCAGCGGCGGGCGGATTCAGGCGATTCGTCAGCCCGACGCGCTGACGATAGTGCTGCACATCTACTGGGGTCGCGCCGAGCATCGGTTGCTCATCTCCGCCGATGCGCAGCATGCGCGTCTGCACTGTGTCAGCGCGAAGACGCCCAACGCGCCCACGCCGCCGCCGTTCCTGCAGAGCCTGCGCAAGCACATCGACGGCGGCGTCGTGCGACACGCACAGATGATAGGGTTCGATCGCATCGTGCAGATGGACATCCACACGCGCGAGGGCGAGTTCCGACTGATGATTGAGCTGATGGGCAAGCATTCGAATGTGATTCTGGTGGAGCCGACTGGGCTGATACGCAGCGCGTTGAAGTGGGTCTCGTCGCGCCAGAGCGAGTTGCGTCCCATCCGCGCAGGCGAGCCGTACCGCCTCCCGCCGACGCGCGTGGAGGGATTGCGCAACCCCCTCGTGCTGACCGACGCCGAGTGGCGCGCCTTATGGGAGGCGATGCGCGAGCCGCGCGATTGGCAAGCGCATCTGGAGGGGCTAAGCCGCTTCACAGCAGGCGAGCTGGAAGCGATTGCGCAAGCGGAAGGGCTGGAGGGCATCCTGCGCTGGGCGCAACGGCTGCGCACGGGCGAGTGGACGCCCGTTGCGATACGCGAGCCGCACACCTACCGACTGCTCGGCGCGTATCCCTTCCACTGCCGACAACTGCCCGCCGAGTGGCAACACCCGCGAGCGAGCGTGAACCTCGCGTGGGAGCAGGCGTTCGCCGAGCGATTGCAACACACGCGGCTCGACGCGCTCCGCCAGAGCTTGCTGCCGAACCTCAGGCGCGCCCTGCAGGCTCGCGAGCGCGCCCTCGCCGATATCGAACGCGCCCGCCAAGACAGCCAGCAAGCCGACCGTTGGCAACTCTACGGCGAGCTGATACTCGCGTTCGGGCACAGCCTGCCCCAAGGCGCGCGACTGCTCAACGCGCCCGACTACACGCAGCCCGACGCGCCCACAATCGCCATACCGATTGACCCTGAGCAGACCGTCGCCGAGAACGCCGAGCGGTACTTTCGCAAAGCGCGCCGCGCCCGTGAGGGCAGGGCAGAGCTGGACGCCCGACGCGAACGCCTGCAGGAAGAGGCGCGCCAACTGCGCTACGCGCTCATCACTGCCGAGCAAGCCGACAACGAGGACGCCCTACGCCAACTCTACGAGGACGCCAAACGACACGGCTGGCTGCGCGAGACGCCCCACCCAACCGCCAAACGCGCCGACAAAGACCCGCTCGAAGGGCACAAAATCCGCCAACACCTCAGCCCTGACGGCTACCAAGTGCTGGTGGGCGAGAACGCGCAGGCGAACGACTTCCTGCTCACGCGCATCGCCAAACCCAACGATTGGTGGCTCCATGTGCGCACAGGCACAGGCGCCCATGTGATTATCCGCACGGAGAACCAGCCCCAGCGTGTCCCCAGAAGCACCTTCGAGTTCGCGGCGCGGTTGGCGGCGCAGCACAGCACCGATAAACACGCGCATGTGGTGGAGGTGGACTACACCCTGCGCAAGTATGTGCGCAAGCCGAAAGGCGCGCCCCCAGGCTTCGCCCTCTACACCCACGAAAAAACGCTGCGCGTCGAGATGGGGAAACCGTGAGCAGAGCCTATCCACTGAGGTATACTCACAGCGTATGAAACCTGTTATCGAGGTGCGCCGTCTGAAAAAAGACTATAAGATGGGCGCGGTCACGGTTCACGCGCTCAGGGGCGTCGATCTGACCGTGATGCCCGGCGAGTTCGTGGCGATTATGGGTCCCTCAGGGTCGGGCAAGTCGACCTTTATGAACCTCATCGGCTGCCTCGACCGACCCACCGACGGCGAATACTACCTGAACGGCGAGTTGGTGAGCGCGATGAGCGACTCGCAGCTCGCGCAGATACGCAACCGCTACATCGGCTTTGTGTTCCAGACCTTCAACCTGTTGCCGCGCGTGACCGCCATCCGCAATGTGGAGTTGCCGCTGCTCTATGCAGGCGTGCGCGACCGCACAGAACGCGCCAAACGCGCCCTGCAGATGGTCGGATTGGGCGAACGGATGTATCACAAGCCGAACGAACTCTCTGGCGGACAGCAACAACGGGTGGCAATCGCCCGCGCAATTGTGACCAATCCCGTGCTGATACTGGCGGACGAGCCGACAGGCAACCTCGACTCGCGCTCCAGCGAGGAGATTATGGCAATCTTCCAGCAGCTCAACCGCGAAGGACGCACGATTATCTTGGTGACGCACGAACCCGACATCGCCGAGCATGCCCAGCGCATCATCCGATTCCGCGACGGCAAGATTGTCGCCGACGAGCCTGTGCTGAACCCGCGCGACGCCACACGCGAAATCGAGAAAGTACCCGTGCTGGACTAAGATGGCGATTCTGGACACTCGTGCGCGGCGGTTGGACGAGTGGCGGCTCAGCGCAAGCGTACTCCCCGAGCCGATTGCCGTTCGCACGCCCAGCGCATGGGAAGACTACGGCGTCCCGCGCACTTTTGAGGGACCCTGCGAGTATCGGTGCGCGTTCACCGCGACGCCCGAGCGAGGCAAGCGGTATTGGCTGCGCTGCGACGGCGCGAGCTACGCCGTGCAGGGCTTCCTGAACGAGACGCCCATCGGCGCCCATCGGGGCATCTGGGACGGCTTCAGCTGGGACATCACCGACGCCCTGCACGACGGGGAGAACCACCTGCGCCTGCAAGTAACCAAGAACGGCGGCGCGACCTACCCTGTGCCCCAAGTGCTAAGTGGGTTCCTGCCGTATGTAAGCGCGACCTTCGGCGGCTTGTGGCAACCTGTGTACCTGTTCGAGACGGGCGCCGCTTGGCTGACCGACCTCTCCGTGCGCGGCGCGGCGGACGGCGAGACCACCATCCAAGGCGAACTGGGCGGCGCAACACCCGCTCAACTACGCCTATCTATCTACGACCCTCAAGGCATCCGCGCCTACACCACCCACTTCGAGGTGGGCGAACGCTGGGAGCATTCGCTGATTCTGACCCCTGCGCAAGTCTGGCATCCGAGCGACCCGCGCCTCTATCGGCTGGTGGTGGAGGTTTTTCACGAGGGCGCGCTGAGCCACACGGTTGAAACGCATTTCGGGCTGCGCACTGTCGGCGTGGACGGCGCGACGATTCTGCTCAACGGCAAGCCGTTCTACCCGCGTGGCGTGTTGCACTGGGGCTGGTATCTGCACACTCACGCGCCGAACCCCGAGCTGGTACTCGCCGCGCGTGAGATCAAAGCTGTGCAACTTTGCGGCTTTAACTTACTTAAAGCGTGCCTGTGGGTTCCGCCTCGCGAGTATCTCAGCCTGTGCGACCGCTTGGGCATGGCGGTCTGGCTGGAGTTGCCTCTGTGGTTGCCGCAGATGGACGCCGAGCAGATTGCCCAAGCGCAGCGCGAATATGAGGCGATTGTGCGTCAAACGCGCAATCACCCGTCGATTCTGTTGTGGACGCTGGGCTGCGAGCTGTCTACGCGCTTTCCGAGCGAGGCGCTGGGCGCGTTGTACGGCGTCGTGAAGCGGCTCACGGGCAGTCCGCTGGTGCGCGACAACAGCGGCGGCGGCGAGTGCTACGGCGGCGCGCTGCAGGAATATGCCGACTTCGCCGACTACCACCTCTACAGCGACGCGCACTTCGCCCGCGCCGCCTTCCGCGCCTTTCTGGACGCGCCGCGCGCGCCCGCGCCGTGGCTGCAGGGCGAGTTCGCCGACCACGACACCCAACGCGACTTCCTAACGCTGCGCCAAACGACCCCGCGACCGCAACTCTGGTGGCTCGAACGCGACCCGGAAGTGAACCCGCAAGGCGTGCGCTGGTTCTACGAGACCCCATTCGTGGAAGAGCGCATGCAACAGGCAGGCGTGTGGGACGCCCTGCCCGAACTCGTGCGCGCCTCACGCCACGAGATGCTCGCCTACCACAAACTCGTGCTGGAGACGATGCGCAGCTTACCCAACACATCAGGCTATGTGGTCACTGGGCTGAAAGACACCCCCATCGCCACCGCAGGCATCTTAGATGAGCATAGTGAGCTCAAGGTTTCGCCCGAAAGTTATACCGATTTCAACGCGGATACCGTGCTGCTGCTGGACTGGCATCGGCGTCGGGACTGGATTGCTGGAGGCGACCGACCAGCGCACCCTGACCCCTACAATCACTTCGGAGGGCGCGCTGTGTATCCACAGATAATCGTTTCGCACTTCGGGACGCCTATCACGGCGCAGACGCTGCGTTGGCGGCTCACGCGCCTTTCGGACCGCCGCGACGCCGTGCAGAGCGGGGAGGCAGACATCCGCACGACGCTGCGCGCAGGCGTGGCTTGGCTAACACACCTCAAAGTTGATTTGCCAACAGTGGAAAACTCCGAACGGTTGCTCTTTGAGGTGGAGCTGCTCTCATCTGAAGGCGAGACGATAGCTGCCAACCGCTGGCGATGGGGCGTCTATCCGCCGCCCGATTGGGCGTCGCTGGGCAACCTCGTGGTGTATGACCCCGCCGAGACGCTGTGGGGACTGCCTCATGAGTTGCGCCGCGCGCCTGCCAACGGGGACGCGCTGGACGCCGACGCCCTTATGCTCACGACGCGCCTCGAATCGTCTCAAGTGGAGGCTGTGCGTCGGGGCGGCGCGGCGTTATGGCTTGTGAGTGCGCCCTCGCCCGCTTTGAAATGCGAGCGTGTGCCGTTCTGGCGTGAGGCGGCGCATCGGTTCCTCGACCATCCGCTGTGGAACTGGCTACCGCGCCCTGAGTACCTCGACGAGCGACTGTTCGCCTTCAGTACCGACTTGGCGCTACAAGCGACAGCGTTCGAGGGCTGCGCCATCCGCCCGATTTGGCAGCGCGTGGACACGCGCACGGGCTACACGCACTGCTACCTCGGCGAGGTCGCGCTCGGCGCAGGGAAGTTGCTCATCACGACGCTCCACTTCGCGGGGCATCACGGCGAGACGCCCATCACGCTGCGCTATCATCCCGCGGGGCAGTATTGGCTGTGGGCGATGTTGCGCTACTTGGCGAGCAGGTAGCGGATGAGCGCGTCGGTCTTGTCGGGCGCGTTCGGGGCGTCGGTGAGCTGATAGTTGTGGAGCTCCGCCCACTCCTGCGCGAGTTGGGTCAGCGTCTCGCGCATCATCTGTTCGGCGGCGGCGCGGCGTGCGTAGGCGTCCGCCTGAAAAGCGCGTTCAGGCAGTTGCGCCCTAACGGCGGACAGCGGCGTTTTGCGGGCAGGCGCGGGCGGCAGCGACTGCGGCTGCGGTAGGTACAAATCGGCAAGGTCGGGCTGCTGCGCTAACTGTTCTTGCGTCTCCTGCTCGGCGTTGCGAACGAACTCACGCCGTCGGGCGTTCACGCGCACCTCTATCTCCTGCTCGATACGCGCTAACCCCGCCTCGTAGCGCGCGTGCAGCGCCTGTGCCTGTGCTTGCCAAGCGCGGTCCAGTTGCTCCAGCTGCGCGCGTGTTTGGCGATAGGCGTCGCTGTCGGGCGCAGCGACCAAAAGCGCGACCAGCAACGGGAACCGTTGACGCCCATACTGCTGGAACGCCTCTTGGATGGCGGCGTCCAGTGCCTGACGCATCTGCGCGAGGTCGTACTCGTCGCGCAGTTCCGCGCGCCAGCGCTGTTCCAGTTCGGGTATGGTCTGCAGGCGCAGCTCCAGCAGGCGTTGGCGCACGGCTTCGCGCTGCTGCACGATGCTATCCAGCGCGACGCGCCGACGGCGACTGACCGTCTCCACAGGCGGCGGCGACTGCACAGGCGCAAGCGTCAGCGAATCGGCAGGCAGCGACACATCCACGCCCGCCAAACGCCCATCAGGCGGCTCAACGACGGGCGACAGCGACAACGCCTGCACCGCACGGTCGATATCCACACGCACGGGCGCGCGACTTTGGCAGCCTGTAAGCACACCTAAGACCCACACGAACGCCGCCGACGCCTGCAGGAGCCGACGCCCCTCGCAACGAACGAGTTTCCGAAGCGTTATCTCAAGCCCTATTGACCTGCGCCAGCCCATCGCCTCACGATTCTACCCTCAGCCCCACAGCATTTGCTGCACGAACCGCCACAAGCGCAGCAACGCCTCGACGCCGAGCGCGACGATAAGCGACACGGCAACGCCCACGAGCCAGCCCGCTCCGAGAAAGTAAATATCGCGGTTCGCTAACCCCACGCCAATCAGCAGTACGCCCGTCGCAGGGAGGGTGTTCATAAACGGCATCGGCGACGATAGCACAATCGCCAAGCCTATCACCGCCACCGCGCTGATTTTGAGGATGAGTCCGTTGCGCACGAACCGCCTGCCGCGCGGATGGGAGACCTTCTCGATTTTGCGCAGCAGCGCGACCCCGCGCGTTTGCAGCGCGTTCACCACTTTGGGCGAAATCGCCCGTTCGCGCCAGCGCTTGGGAAACCACGGCTGTCTCAAGCCGAAGAGCATCTGCAGCGCGACGAGCGCCATCAGCGCGCCCAGCACGCCCGATGTGCCCGGCGGCAACACAGGGATAAAAGCGGGTATCGCCAACAGTATCAGCAGGAACCCGTAGCCGCGATCGCCCGCTCGGTCAAGCACTTCGCCCAACACCACCACCCCATCCGCGTTCGCGTCCAGCGTGCGAGCAAAAAGCTCCGACAGACGCGACGCCGACGAATGCGTTTCTGTACCCACCACGCAGATTATACCGTAAACTATCGGGAGAGAAACCCCTGAACATGTGGAATATCTGCTGATGGAGGCGCAAACCGATGGAACTGAGCGCACTGGCAATTCGTGTGGCGCGGACGCCGGGCTTGGGGATGCTACCTCAGGTGACGAGCCAAGTGCTGAAGCTGGTAGACAACCCGAACGCTTCGCCGCGACAGATTGGCGCACTCATCGAGCGCGATGCGGGGCTGGCGTCGAAACTGCTCAAAACCGCCAACAGCGCATATTACGGCACGCCAGGCAAAATCAAGACCGTCTCTCAGGCAATCTCAGTGATGGGGCTGTCGGCAGTGCGCTCGGTGGTGGTGGGGCAGGCGTATCAGCAGATGACTGCAGTGCGCGGCGCGTCCAAACGCTTCGACCGCCTCGCGTTCTGGCAGCATAGCTTGGCGACGGCGACTGCCGCGCGTGTGCTTGCCAAACTCAAAGGCTGGCGCGACCCCGAAGAGGCGTTCCTAACAGGGCTACTCCACGACGCAGGCAGGCTGGTGATGGACCGATTCCTGTCCAACGAGTTCGACCAGATTCTGACCCTCGCGCTGGAGCGCGTGGCGCCGCTTATCGAGGTGGAGCGTGAGGTGCTGGGCTACACCCATGTGGAGGTGTGCGACCTGCTGGCGGCGGAGTGGAACCTGCCCGAAACTATGCGCGAGCCGCTACGACGCCACCACGACGATGTGCGCTTCGACGAATGTCCGCTGGGCTGTATCGTCCACGCAGCGAATGTGCTGGCGCACCAAGCCGGGTTCGCGCTCGGCGCGCCTGTGCTGTATGAAATGCCTCCACAAGTGCGTCAGTCGCTGGGTATCCCCGACGCGCAATACGAGGGGCTGAAACAGGCAATCGTGCATGAAGTGGTAAAGGTTCAGGAAGCATTGCGGATTTAGAGGGAGGGCAGGCAACCGATTCCTTGATGCTGCCATCTACAAATGTTTTAGCATCCGATCGTAAGACTCATGATTACCTATCCAGAACCAAACAATAACATCCTCCTCTTCCAAACGCCCCAGCGCCCGATACTCGCGACTAATGCGCACCGAATAGACTCGGTCTTTGATTAGCTTATATCTCAGGCTGGGATGGAAAGGGTTCTGCCGAAACAGCGCATACGCCTTTCGCGCCTGCCTCTGTACAGCATCGGGGAGCTGGTGAAAGAGTTTCCAGAACTCTTGGGTGGCGTGGGAACGCATCACTCCAGCGTCAGGGGTTCTGTCTTTCCTTGTAGGTATTCACAATGCGCCGCTTCTGCCATTTTCTCTATTTGGTGTTGCGAAATTTCGAACAACTCCTGCCAGCGACGCTCGCTTTCCAACTCCGCAAGGCTAAACTGCTCCAACACACTGCGCTGTTCCTCCGAAAGGCACAGGAGCGCACTGCACGGCTCAGGATATACTTGAAATGGTGTCAGCTTGGCTTCAGACATCTCTGGTTGGGAGGCGAGGATATCCGCAATATCGGATGCGGCGATTAGGTAAACCGATTCAATCGTGGGCACGCCGCCTTCTATAAGCACGCTCCCATCATCAACTCTCATACCCTCCACAAGTAGCAAGTAGTCAGAGCGACACTGCTGCGAAAAATCCTGCAGCGATTGTAAAATATCGTGCTTCTGCGAATGGCAGACAACTACTGTTTTCTCGGCAAGCTCGCCTTCCGTAAATCGTCCCACTTGAGGTAAGTCGCGATCCAGATAAATCGCTCGATCGAGCTGGGTTTCAATCCGCAGCAGGCGGTACATAACATGTTCTACAATGCGCTCAGAGGAGAGCGGCGGGCGCACCTGCTGTGCAATCCGATGCACAGGAACCGCCTTCTGCTGCAACCACTGCGCCAGCTGATACAACTCTTCCATAGGTCTTCACCCACTTTCAGTATACCACGCAAGGTACAATATGTGCGCTATGCAAGCCGAGATTATTCGCGCACCCGCCGAAGCGCGATGCCAAGAGGAGCTGCAACGCCTGAAAGCGTGGGATAAGTATCCGCGCCCTACAGGGTGGCAAATCTCGCCCCGCGCCGTCGAGAAGTTCATTCTGGGCGACCCCGAGCTGAATATCAAACCGAAATACATCGGCGACCGCGACCGCATCCAAGTCGCTATCGCCACCCTCGTCAGCGACCGCGCCCTGCTGCTGGTGGGCGAACCGGGCACTGCGAAGTCGTGGGTCTCGGAACACCTCAGCGCCGCCATCTGCAACGACTCGCAACTCACCATTCAAGGCACGGCAGGCACGACGGAAGACCAAATCAAGTATTCGTGGAACTACGCGCTGCTGATGGCGGAAGGTCCCAGCGACCGCTCGCTTGTGCCCAGCCCTATCCTGACCGCGATGCGCGCTGGACGCATCGCCCGCTTCGAGGAAATCACCCGCTGCGTGGCGGAAGTGCAAGACGCCCTGATTTCCATCCTCTCCGAAAAAGCCATCGCCATCCCCGAACTGGAGCGCGTGGAGTATGCCAAGCGCGGCTTCAATATCATCGCGACCGCCAACACGCGCGATCGGGGCGTCAACGAGATGTCCGCCGCGCTCAAACGCCGATTCAACTTCGTGGAACTGCCCGTCCTCAGCGACCTGCAGCAGGAGATGAGCGTCGTGCGCCAACGCACCCAAGAGATGCTCGCCGAACACGAACTACAACTCGACCTCTCCGACGAGCTGGTGGAGACGCTGACCACAGTGTTCCAAGAACTGCGCATGGGGCAAACCCTCGACGGCGAGCAGAAAGTGAAATCGCCCTCGACTGTGATGAGCACCGCCGAAGCCGTGAGCGTGCTGTTCGGCGGCTGCTTGCTGGCGACCCACTTCGGCGAGGGCATGGTCAACGGCAGCCATGTGATGCGCCTGCTGGTCGGCGCTATCGCCAAAGAGGACAAAAACGACTTGGAATCGCTCAGTGAGTACCTGGAGACGGTCGTCAAGAAGCGCGAGGGGCGCGTATGGAAGGAGCTCTACGAGACGCGACGCTGGCTGAAGTCGCTGTGAGCGCAGTGAACATTCGCGGCGTGCAGGTGGTTCCCGTGCGCCATCACTCGCCTGCAATCGCCCGCGCAACGGCGTCGGTTATCCGCGCCCTGCGCCCCGACCTCGTGCTGATTGAAGGGCCCTGCGACGCGAACCATCTGATTGACGCCCTCGTCGCGCCCGACGCCGTCGCGCCGATTGCCCTGTTAGCCTACCGTCAGCCCGAAGCACAGCAAGCCTCCGCCGACCTCGCCCCGCAGGTGGTGTTCTACCCCTTCTGCGACTACTCGCCCGAATTAGTCGCCCTGCGCACCGCCCACGCGCTGGGTATTCCCGCACGCTTCTGCGACATCCCCGCCGCCGCCGTGCTGGAACATAACGCCAATCAAGAAGCAACGCCGCCAACGAATCGCGATTCAACGCCAACGGAGTGCGCGCACCCCCTCGATATTTACACGCGCGTCGCTCAGCGGATGGGTTTCGAGAACCACGAGGAGTGGTGGGAGTGCCTGTTTGAGACTGTCCTGCGCGACCCTTGCATGTTGCTGCAGCGAGCGTTTGAGTGGGGGCAGTTGGTGGTGGGCGAGACGGGGATAGACGACTACGACGCGCTGCGCAACGCCTACATGTGGAGTCAGGTGGAGTCGTCGGGCGTCGCGCCTGAGCGGATTGTGCTGGTGGTGGGCGCGGCGCACGCGGCGGCGTTCGCGCAGCCAGCCTTCACGGCGACCTATGACACTCAGCACCCGTTGCTGCGTGCGCGCCCTGCCGAGTTTGTGCTGACGCCCTACTCGTTTCCGCGCCTGTCGGAGCAACTCGGCTACGGCGCGGGCAACCTTGCGCCGCAGTTCTATCAGGATGCGTGGGAGCTCGGCGCTCTGGAGGAGGCGACGCTGGCGACGCTGACGCGCTTGGTGAACGCGATGAAGCTGCAGGGCGATGTCGCCTCGCACGCCGACGCGATTGAGGCGTTTCGGCTCGCCAAACAGCTCGCGACACTGCGCGGCAAGCCTCAGCCGGGCTACCGTGAGACGATAGACGCCGCGATTGCCGTGTTCGGACGCGGGCAAGCCGAGCGCGTGCAGACGCCCCTCAAACGCTTGATGATTGGCGAGCGGGTCGGACGCGCCCCCCAGTCCGACACGCAACCGCCTGTGCAAGCCGAGTTCTATCGCCTCGCGCACGAGCTGCGCATCCCCATCAAAGACGACCCGACCGACCTGCGCCTCAACCTCGCGGAGCCACACGCCGTGCAGCAGTCCATCTTTCTGCATCGGTTGGCGGCGGCGAAGATTCCGTTCGCCGATTTGCAGTCGGGCGAGGCGGCGACCTATGGGCAGATGGCGCGCCTGCGCGAGAAGTGGCGGTTGCAGTGGACGCCGCTGACCGATGTCGCGCTCACGGAAGCGGTCATCTGGGGCGACACGCTGCGCGCGGTGGCGAAGCGACGCATCGAGCCGCGCCTGATGCTACGCGACCAACTCGTGCAGGTGAGCGCGGCGGCGTTGGAAGCCGTGCTGTGCGAGCTGACGGAACTCTACGAGACAGCGTTGCAGGCGTTGGACGAGGCGTCCATCCGCGACGGCGACTTCGTGAGCCTCGCGCACGCAGCGTATCGGGTCGCAGGTCTCATCGAGTATGGCGCGGCGCGCGCCGTGCGTCGGGAGATGTTCGAACCGCTGCTGCAGCGCCTCTACACGCGGGCGTGCCTGCACCTACTGACCGCGTCGGACTGCGGCGACGAAGAGGCGCACGCCATCGGCGAGGCGATGCAACTGCAACACGAGCTCGCGCACAAACTGCCCTACTTAGACGCCCAGCTGTGGCTCGAGAACCTGCGCGAGACGTCGCTCAGCGAGCGGTCGCACCCGTTCGTGGTCGGCGTCGGGCTGGGCTTGCTGGGCTTTGTGCGCGGCGCGGACGAAGCGCTGTGGCTGCGCGCACGGCGCATGCTCTCGCCTGCAACGCCCCCTGAACAGACGGCGGGCTTTTTGCAGGGGCTGCTGCAGGCGCAGGGGGGCGCCGCCGCGCGCTCGCGACCGTTCGTGCAAACCATGCACGAGTTCGTGATGAGCCTGCCCGACGAACAGTTCATTCAAGCGCTGCCGATGCTCCGACGCGCATTCAGCCAACTCTCCAACCACGACATCTACTACCTGACCGACAACATCATCCGCGTGCTGGAAGCAGCCCCCGAACCGACCGACGCCGCCAACGAGAGCGAACTTGCCCTCTCGCGCGAAGAGGTGGAGCATATTGCCGCGCAACTCGCGTGGCTCGGCTAACTCATCAGGTACAATACCCTTAGGAGGAACGAACAATGAACCTGAGAGCCAACATCCGATGGGTACTACCGACGCTCGCGCTTGCCCTGTGCGCGTGCCAATCGCAATCCATCGAGACTACCCAAGTCAACGAGACGCCCCAAACAACGCCGACGAACCAAACGCAGGAGCCAGCAATGACCCCAACCGAACCGCAACAAGCTCAAGTCGCCTATGTGCGCATGATTATCAAAGACAAAGGCGCGTTAGTGATTGAATTAGACCTCAAGGAAGCCCCCAAAACCAGCGAGAACTTCCTGAACTTGGTCAAAGAGAAGTTTTATGACGGCGTTCGCTTCCACCGCGTCGTGCCGAAGTTCGTGATTCAGGCGGGCGACCCCCAATCCAAGACGCTGCCGATGGGGCATCCCCAACTGGGCACGGGCGGTTCGGGCAAGAACATCAAGTTCGAGCCGAACAACCTCAAACATAAGCGCGGCGCGATTGGCATGGCGCGTGCGCAAGACCCCGACAGCGCCAGCAGCCAGTTCTACATCTGCTTGGAAGACCTGCCCCAACTCGACGGCAACTATGTCATCTTCGGGCGCGTGGTGGAAGGCATCGAGATTATCGATCAAGTGCGCGTCGGCGATACCATCGAGAAGGCGACGGTGCTGGAGAAGTGGACGCCGAAGCAAAGCGAGCCGCCGTCGAAGCAGTAGGAGGCGCATCGAAGCATGATTGACGACGCTTTGGCGACCGATGTGATTATAGAGGCGGAGGCAATCCTGCAGGCAAGCGACGCGCCCCTGCAGGAACGCCTCCAACGCCTCATGCAGCACCTGCACGACCGACTGCCCCACTTCCACTGGGTGGGCGTCTACTGGCTCAGGGGCAACGAACTGGTGCTGGGACCCTATGTGGGACCCCCCACCGAACATGTGCGCATCCCTGTCGGGCGCGGCGTGTGCGGAACCGCCGTCGCCGAGAACATGAACCAAATCGTGGACGATGTACGCGAATTAGACAACTACCTCGCGTGCAACCTCGAAACGCGCTCCGAAATCGTGGTGCTGATACGCCACCCACACAACGGCAAAATCTTAGGTCAAATCGATGTCGACGGCACGGAGGTCGGCGCGTTCGATGAATCGGACGAGGCGCTGCTGGAAGTGATTGGCGAGCGGATAGCACGGCTCATCACTTCAGGCTGAGCCGCGCCCCCGAACGGAAGGCGTCGGGTAGACTCTTGCACGATGGATCTCAGTACGCTGAACCTGGAACAGCTGGAAGCCGTGCTGCACAAGGACGGTCCCCTGCTGGTGTTCGCGGGCGCAGGTTCGGGCAAGACGCGCGTGATTACCTATCGTGTCGCGCACCTCATTCGCGAGCATGGGGTGTCCCCGCGCCACATTTTAGCCGTCACTTTCACCAACAAAGCCGCCGACGAGCTCAAAGAGCGACTGAGCCGCCTGCTGCAAGGCGACGACGCGC
Organism: uncultured Fimbriimonadales bacterium; assembly: GCA_937934465.1. GTDB lineage: Bacteria > Armatimonadota > Fimbriimonadia > Fimbriimonadales > GBS-DC > GBS-DC. The sequence goes on from CALGZO010000150.1 coordinate 13,755, forward strand.
GCGGGCTGTGGGTGGGCACTTTCCACGCCATCTGCGCCCGTATCCTGCGCGAGAGCGGACGCGCCCTCGATATCCCGCCCAACTTCACCGTCTATGACGATGGCGACCAACTCGATGTGGTGCGCCGCATCCTCATCGAGATGGATATCGACGAGAAGCAGATGAACCCACGCGCCATCCGCAACGCGATTAGCCGCGCCAAAGAGAAACTCATCACCCCCGACGAGTACCGCGAGCGCGCCAGCGACTACTTCGAACGCATCGTCGCCAGCGTCTACCCGCGCTACGAGACCTACCTGCGCGCTGCAAACGCGCTCGACTTCGACGACCTCATCAACAAAGTCATCGAGCTGCTGGAGACCAAACCCCACGCCCGCGAACGCTACCAAGACCAGTTCCGCTATATCTTGGTGGACGAATATCAAGATGTGAACTACGCGCAATACATACTCACGCGCCTGCTCGCGGAGAAGTATCGCAACCTGTGCGTGGTGGGCGACGATGACCAAGCCATCTACAGCTTTCGTGGCGCGGAGGTGGAGCTCATCCTGCGCTTTGAGCAGGATTTCCCCGATGCGAAAGTGGTGAAGCTGGAACGCAACTACCGTTCTACGCAGGTGATACTGGACGCGGCGTTCAAGGTGGTCAGCGAGAACAAGATGCGTGCGCCCAAGAAACTCTGGACGGAGCGCACGCACGGCGCGCCCATCACCATCAGCCCTGCCCGCGACGAGGAAGAGGAAGCCCGCCTCGTCGCCGACTACATTATCCAGCAGACCCGACTGGGCAAGCGTCGGTTCGGCGACTTCGCCGTGCTGTACCGCACGAACGCCCAATCCCGCGCATTCGAGGAACGCTTCATGCGCGAGCGTATCCCCCACCGACTGGTGGGCGCGCTGCGCTTCTACGACCGACGCGAAATCAAAGATGTGCTGGCGTACCTGCGCTTGCTGGCGAACCCCGACGACTCGATTAGCCTGCTGCGCATTATCAACACGCCGCCGCGCAAAATCGGGCAAGCCACCCTCAAACAGGCGCAGACCCACGCCGCCGGGTGCGGTATCAGCATCTATCGCGCCCTCAGCGACCCACTGTTGCTCCAGACCATGCCCAGCGCCGCCCAACGCGCACTGCTCCACTTCGTTAGCACGATTGAACACCTGCGCGAATACGCCGAGAGCCACTCGCTCAGCGACACCCTGCGCGAAACACTCAAGCAGACGGGCTATCTTAGCTGGCTCGAACAGAAGGGCGATATGGAATCGATAGACCGCGCTGGCAATGTGCGCGAGCTGGTCAACATCGCGCAGCGGTTCGAAGAGCGCGAGGCGGAACGCGCCGACGACGCCGACGCGCCCGAACTCAGCCCGCTGATGCGATTCCTGCAGTATGTCGCGCTGGTCTCCGACTTGGATACGCTCAACGAACGCGAGGATCAGGTGGTGCTGATGACCCTGCACGCGGCGAAAGGGCTGGAGTTCCCCGTCGTGTTTTTGGTGGGGCTGGAGCAGGGGCTACTGCCGCACGCGCTGAGCGAGACCCCGCGCGAAATCGAGGAGGAGCGACGCCTGTGCTATGTCGGGATGACCCGCGCCCAAGACGAGCTGCACCTGACCTACGCGCTCTCGCGCGGTTCCTATGACGGGCGGCGCAGCGCCATCCCGTCGCCGTTCCTGCGCGCGTTAGCCGACGAGCCTGCGCCCACGCTGTATCAGGTACTCTACGGCGCAAGCGCGCCCCGCAAACCTGAGTTCAGCGGTCTCAAACGACCGTTTATGCACTCGCCTCCACCGAGCGCGCACGCGCCGTTCCTGCCCGGTCAGCGCGTACGCCACCCCGAACTCGGCGTGGGCATCGTGGTCAAAACGTCAGGAGTGAATGTCACGGTGATGTTTCCGGGCGGCAAGGGCATGCGCACTTTCCCGATACTGAACTGCCCGCTGGAGGAGGCGTAGCCAGACGCTGTCGGGTATACTTGAATCGCTATGGGTCGTCAAGTCGATTTTCCGCTGATTTTTGAGCGCAGCGTTCCAGAGCGTCGCGGCGTGCGTCCCCCTGCGTGTGATGTGCCCGCCCAGCCGCTTACGGAGCTGCTCGGCGAGCATCATCTACGCTCTGAACCGCCCGCGCTGCCTGAAGTGAGCGAGCTCGACGCCGTGCGCCACTACACGCGCCTCTCGCAGCGCAACTACGGCATCGATGTCGGGTTCTATCCGCTCGGCTCCTGCACGATGAAGTATAACCCGCGCATCAACGAGAAGGTCGCCGCGCTGTCGGGCTTCACGCACGCGCATCCCCTGCAGCCTGAGCCGCTCGCGCAGGGCGCGCTCCAACTGATGTACGAACTGCAGGAAGACCTGAAAGCCATCACAGGCTTCGCGGCAGTGACTTTACAAAATGTGGCAGGCGCACACGGCGAACTGCTTAGCCTGATGCTCATCAAGAAGTACCATGAGACGCGCGGCGAGGGCGAGAAGCGCAAACTCGTGCTTGTGCCCGACTCGGCGCACGGCACGAACCCCGCCTCGGCGGCGCTGTGTGGGTTCTCCGTGCTGTCGATACCCACCGACGCCGAGGGCGACACCGATTTAGACGCCCTCCAACGCGCTATCGACCAGCACGGCGACGCCATCGCCGCCATGATGCTCACCAACCCCAGCACGCTCGGACTGTTCGACCGCAACGCGCGTGAGGCGTGCGAACGGCTGCACGCGATTGGCGCGCTGGTCTTCTGCGACGGCGCGAACATGAACGCGCTGGTGGGCGTCGCCCGACCTGCCGACATCGGGTTCGACTGCATGCATCTGAACCTGCACAAGACCTTCTCCACCCCGCACGGCGGCGGCGGACCGGGCGCAGGCGCGGTGGGCGTCTCCGAACGGCTCGTCCCGTTCCTGCCTGTGCCGCGCATTGTGCGCA